>NZ_JBHWZY010000796.1:0-3168 GCF_042727815.1 Nocardia sp. NPDC060220 | reverse complement strand
CTTCATGGTCGCGGCGCTGCTCTTCCCCGAGAGGTTCTAGGTGAACACGACTACTGCGGGGATCGTCTTCGTGGCGGCCCTGGTTCTCGCGCTCGCCCTGGTCCATGTGCCGCTGGGCGACTACATGTACCGGGTCTACAGCAGCGACAAGTACTCCCGCGTCGAGCGGCTGATCTTCCGCGCCATCGGCGCGAAGCCCGAGGTCGAGCAGACGTGGCCCGTCTATGCCCGCAGCGTGCTGGCGTTCTCGGCGGTCAGCGTGCTGTTCCTGTTCTTCTTCCAGCTGGTGCAGGGCGCGCTGCCGCTGCACCTCGACGATCCCGGCACCGAGATGACCCCCGCGCTCGCGTGGAACACCGCGGTCAGCTTCGTCACCAACACCAACTGGCAGAACTATTCCGGTGAGTCCACCCAGGGTCACCTGGTGCAGATGGCCGGTCTCGCGGTGCAGAACTTCGTCTCCGCGGCTGTCGGCATGGCGGTGGCGGTGGCGCTGGTGCGTGGCTTCGCCCGTCGCCACACCGGCGACCTCGGCAACTTCTGGGTCGACCTGGTGCGCGGCACCCTGCGCATTCTGCTTCCGCTGGCGTTCGTCTTCGCGATCGTGCTGGTCGCGGGCGGCGTCATCCAGAACTTCCACCTCCACGATCAGGTCGCGCAGACCATCGGCGGCGCCGAACAGACGATCACCGGCGGTCCGGTGGCCAGCCAGGAAGTCATCAAGGAACTCGGCACCAACGGCGGCGGCTTCTACAACGCGAACTCCGCGCACCCGTTCGAGAACCCGAGCACCTGGACGAACTTCCTCGAGATCTTCCTGCTGATGGTGATCGCGTTCTCACTGCCGCGCACCTTCGGCCGGATGGTCGGTTCCACCAAGCAGGGCTACGCGATCGTGGCGGTGATGGGCACGATCGCCCTGGCCAGCATCTCGCTGACCAACCTGTTCCAGCTCCAGCACCACGGCACGGTGCCGACCGCGATCGGCGCGTCGATGGAAGGCGTGGAAACCCGTTTCGGCGTCGCCGATTCGGCCACTTTCGCCGGCGCGACCACGCTCACCTCGACCGGTGCGGTGAACTCGTTCCACGATTCCTACACCAGCCTCGGCGGCATGATGACGATGTTCAACATGCAGCTCGGCGAGGTGGCGCCCGGCGGTGTCGGCTCCGGTCTGTACGGCATGTTGATCCTCGCCGTGATCACGGTGTTCGTCGCGGGCCTGATGGTCGGACGTACCCCGGAATACCTGGGCAAGAAGATCACCCCGCGCGAAATCAAGCTGGCGGCAACGTATTTCCTGGTGAGTCCGCTGATCGTCCTGGTCGGCACGGCGGTGGCCATGGCCTTGCCGGGACAACGAGCGAGCATGCTCAACGGCGGGCCACACGGCATGTCGGAGGTGTTGTACGCCTTCACCTCCGCGGCCAACAACAACGGTTCCGCCTTCGCCGGTCTCACCGGCAACACCGAGTGGTACAACACCGCACTCGGCCTCGCGATGCTGTTCGGCCGATTCCTGCCGATCATCATCGTGCTGGCACTCGCGGGTTCGCTGGCCCAGCAGGGCACCACCCCCGCGTCGATCGGCACGCTGCCGACGCACCGGCCGCAGTTCGTCGGCATGGTCGTCGGCGTGACGGTGATCCTGGTCGCGCTCACCTTCCTGCCCGCTCTCGCGCTCGGGCCGCTCGCCGAAGGAATCCACTGAAATGACCACTCCCACACTAGAATCCGCACCGCGGCCCGAACACCGCGTCAAGGGCGTACAACGCGGCGTCCTCGACCCGAAGTTGCTGCTCACCTCCCTCCCCGACGCCGTGCGCAAACTCGATCCGCGCACGCTGTGGAAGAACCCGGTGATGCTGATCGTCGAGATCGGCGCCGTATGGTCGACCATCCTCGCCATCGCCGACCCGAGCTTCTTCGCCTGGGCGATCGTCGTCTGGCTCTGGCTCACCGTCGTTTTCGCGAACCAGGCCGAAGCCGTCGCGGAGGGGCGCGGCAAGGCGCAGGCCGACTCGCTGCGCAAAGCCAAGACCGACACCATCGCCCGCCGCCTGGCCGACTGGACACCGGGTGGGCGCATCGTCGAGGAACGCCTCGCGGCTCCCGAACTGCGACGCGGCGACTACGTCGTCGTCGAAGCGGGCCAGATCATCCCCGGCGACGGTGACGTCGTCGAAGGCATCGCCTCGGTGGACGAATCGGCCATCACCGGTGAATCCGCGCCCGTGATCCGGGAATCCGGCGGCGACCGCTCGGCCGTCACCGGCGGCACCACGGTGCTCTCGGACCGGATCGTCGTGCGGATCACCCAGGAGCCCGGCGCCAGCTTCATCGACAAGATGATCGCCCTCGTCGAGGGTGCGAGCAGGCAGAAGACACCGAACGAGATCGCGCTCAACATCCTGCTGGCCGCGCTCACGATCATCTTCGTGTTCGCGGTGACCACCCTGCAGCCGCTGGCAGTCTTCGCCAAGTCGAACAACCCCGGCGTGCCGGACACCTCGGCGCTGGACGCGCACGGCATCACCGGCATCGTGATGGTCTCGCTGCTGGTCTGCCTGATCCCCACCACCATCGGCGCGCTGCTCTCGGCCATCGGCATCGCGGGCATGGACCGCCTCGTGCAGCGCAATGTGCTGGCCATGTCCGGTCGTGCGGTGGAAGCCGCGGGGGATGTGAACACACTGCTGCTGGACAAAACCGGAACGATCACCCTCGGCAACCGCCAGGCAGCCGCGTTCATCCCGGTACCCGGCGTTCTCGACGACGACCTGGCCGACGCGGCACAGCTGTCCAGCCTCGCCGACGAGACGCCGGAGGGGCGCTCGATCGTCGTGTTCGCCAAGGAGGTGTTCAACAAGCGCGAGCGCAGCGCGGGTGAACTGCCCGGGGCCACCTGGGTCGAGTTCACCGCGCAGACCCGCATGTCGGGGGTCGACCTGGCCGACGGGCACCAGCTGCGCAAGGGGGCAGCGGGTGCGGTCACCGAATGGGTTCGCGCCCAAGGTGGTTCGATCCCGGCCGAGGCTTCGGCGATCGTCGACGGCATCTCCGCCTCCGGCGGCACCCCGCTGATGGTCGGTGAAGTCCGCGACGCAACACCGCGTCTGCTCGGCGTCATCCATCTCAAAGATGTCGTCAAGCAGGGCATGCGGGAAC
>NZ_JBHWZY010000795.1:0-3174 GCF_042727815.1 Nocardia sp. NPDC060220 | reverse complement strand
CGCCTGCGGCTCCGAGAGCCCCTGGGTCTGCATGAGCACACCCTTGGCCCGCTCGACCAGTTTGCGCGTCTCCAAACGGTCCGAGAGATTCGCGACTTCGGTTTCCAGCGCCGTGATTTCGTGAAAACGACTGGCCGCCAGTTCGATCGCGGGCACCAGGTCGGATTTGGTGAACGGCTTCACGAGATAGGCCATCGCACCCGCGTCCCGCGCACGCTCCACCAGATCGCGCTGACTGAACGCGGTCAGGATCACCACGGGCGCAACACGTTTCGACGCGATCTCGGCGGCCGCGTCGATACCGTCACGGCGCGGCATCTTCACGTCCATGATGACCAGATCAGGGCGCAGTTCCTCGGCGAGCTCCACAGCCTGCTGTCCGTCGCCCGCTTCGCCGACGACGTCGTAGCCCTCTTCCTTGAGCATCTCGACGAGATCCATCCGGATCAAGGCCTCATCCTCGGCGACGACGACCCGCTTGGCCGCGGCCTCACGCGTGGCGCCGGCTGCATTCGTGCTCATAGGTTCGACCCCTCTGGATTCCGATGCCTGTCGATCACACCACGACTGGCGATGTAAAGAGTACCTTTTGCTTCCGCGCAGAGAATGCGCCTGCGATGAGATCGCGCACACCCTGCGCCGGATACTCCCCCGCGGAGCGCGGCTACGTACGCCGCGCTTCCGCCGTGGTGCCGAGTGTGGGACTCGAACCCACACGTCCTTCCGGACAACGGTTTTTGAGACCGTCGCGTCTGCCAGTTCCGCCAACCCGGCGCACCGCGGTCACTATAGCGTCTCGGCGCGCCGGGAAGCGAACCGCCGGTCGAACCGGACGTCCACCTGCCCCGTAGTACCTCGAAAGAGCACCTTGGAAGGGGCTGCGATCATGCGCGTGCACAGAACTACGGTCGACCTGAATGCCTACCCCGACCTGGTGATGATCCTGCTCGGCATGCGTGTCCGCACCCCGCGCGGGATGCTGCGGCTGCTCGGCGTCGGCCCGAAGTTGTATCGCTCACATGCCGACCGGCCCGACGGTTTGCTGCTGCACGAGGACATCGTGTGGTCGATGTTTCCACCGCATTGGGGCGCCCGGCAGTACTGGCGCGATCTGGATTCGCTCGAGCGCTGGACGCGATCGGAACCGCACCGGCAGTGGTGGGGCGAATTCCTGCGCGATTCCGGCGGCACCGGCTTCTGGCACGAGGCCTACTTCCGCCGTGGCGGCATCGACGCGGTCTACGACGACATGTCGACCTCGACGGGGCTGGCGGCGTTCGCGCCGGTCGTTCCCGCGCGCGGGCCGATGTTCTCCACCAGGGGCCGCGTGCACGGCACTCCACCGGCCGTGCCGCCAGTCATTTCCGAATCGAATTATTACGACCGAAAAGAGTGACAACCGACACATATCACCGCGAGGTTTCTTCCCCCTATCTCGCGGGTATCACGGTCACACACAACAGATTTGCGCATCGTGAATGATGTACGGCGTTCAACCGAAAGGTGAATAAGTAGTACCGCGCTTGTGATGGTTACAATTCCGGCCTACTCCGTGACAATCGACCCGATTACGGTGTCGGTATGCACGTGCTCTTCGTCTGCAACTCCAATGTCTGCCGGTCGGTGATCGCCGAACGGCTCACCCGGGCGTTCGCGACGGAGCACGCTCTACCCGGCCTCACCGCGGAGAGCGCGGGCACCAGGGCCCTGGTCGGCTTTCCGCCCGATCCGATGGCCGCCGAGACCATCCAGGGCCTCGGCGGGGACACCGCCGGCTTCAAGGCCCGAAAGCTCAAGCCCGAGATGGTCGATCGCGCCGATCTGGTGCTGACGATGACCGATTCCTTACGCGACCAGGTCGGCGAACTGGCCTTCGGCACCGCCCCGCGCACCTTCACCCTCGCCGAGGCCCATCGCATCGCCAAGGTCACCGGTGCGAAATCCATTGCCGCACTGCACCACGCGCGCAACAACCTGGCCTATGTGGGCCGCGAGAACATCGCCGACCCGATCGGCCTCTCGCCCGCGGCGTTCCTCGAGGTCGGCGATCGAATCGCCGAATTGCTGTTTCCCGTGCTGGGCGCGCTCGCCCCCCACGAGCAGACGAAACGGGCCGGCGACACCGATCGGCCCGGCCTGGTGATAGCTCCCAGTGGACCCGGCGCCCCACTGTCGGCCTTTCTCGCCGCGCAACGCAGACGCTGAGCTAGGGCTGTTCGCCACGGCGCGCAGGGATTAGACTTCGGCGCGGACGTGGGTGGTTACCCCTTGCAGGTTCGACACACGACGGGACTACAGACTTGCCGAAACGCATTTCGGATGTTTCGCTCCATGTGTATGTGACGCCGGAGATCCTCGACCGCATCGTCGCCAGTGTCCGGACGGTTCTCGACGACCACGTGCACGAGCGTGACGTCTACGCATGGCGGTTCACCATGCCCGTCGACGCGAGCGACCCGGTGCATCACGAACTCGAATCACAGTGGCGCGGTAGCTATCCCGGCCTCGAGCCGAGCACGGAGAGCACCTACGAGATCGCGCTGAGCCTGGTCGGCGATCAGGCCGATCTCACCGACGCCGACATCGCCGACCTCGAGCGTGGGCTGGCGCTGGCCGTGTACGGAGCGGCCCCACCGCATCACGCGCACGGTGTGCCCTTCACCTTGCGCGCCCATCAGCGCACCGACGTGGTCGCACCCGAGCTCGACCACGAACTGCGTTGAGCTCTCCGGCCGGATTGACCTCAGCGGGGCCACACCACGGCGCTCAGCGGGCCGGGAAGTGCCGGATGACGCCTTCCTGCACGGTCGTGGCGATCAATTCGCCTGTGCGCGAATAGAACCGGCCCGTCGCCAAACCACGCGAACCGGCCGCGACCGGCGACTCCGTGGCGTAGAGCACCCAGTCGTCGAACCGGAACGGGCGATGGAACCACATCGAGTGGTTCACCGTCGCCGCGAGAATCCGGTCCAGCCCCCACGACAAACCGTGCGTGGTGATGATCGAATCGAGCACGGTGGTGTCGGAGGAGTAGCCCAGCGCGGCCACGTGCAGCAGTTGATCATCCGGCAACGCCCCGTCGGTGCGCATCCAGACCCGGTTGTGATTGAGCTTCTCGCCGGTGCCCTTGAGGATCCACGACGGATCGTTGGTGTAGCGCATGTCGATCGGATG
>NZ_JBHWZY010000794.1:0-3194 GCF_042727815.1 Nocardia sp. NPDC060220 | reverse complement strand
ACCACCGACGACCCCGGCGCACGCACCCCATTGCTGGCCCGCCACGCCAAACACCTGCGCGCCCACGTCGACCAATTGGCCGACAAGGCGTACTGGGCGGCCTTCGATCCGGCACCGGAGTTCGTCGTACTGTTCGTGCCCGGCGACCCGTTCCTCGACGCCGCGCTCACCACCGATGCCGACCTCTTGGAGTACGCGTTCGGCCGGAACGTGATCCTGGCAACCCCCACTACATTGATCGCGCTGCTGCGGACGGTGGCGTTCAGCTGGCGGCAGGAAGCGCTCTCGCGCGATATGGCAACGGTGCAGCAACTGGGCAAGGAGCTCTACACCCGGTTGGGCAAGGTCGCCGAGCATCTGGACAATCTGGGCGTGAATCTCGGTAAGGCCGTAGCGGCTTTCAACGCGACCGTGGGTTCGGTGGAGTCGCGGGTCATGGTCACCGCGCGCCGGATGCACGATCTCGGCATCGCCGATCAGGAGCTCCCGGCAATCCGGCTCACCGAGACCCGACCACGCGTCGTCGCGTTCGCCGACGTCGAGGATCGCGTCTGAGATCCCCGTGCCGTGGCGCCCACAGGGCCGATGTGCAGTTAGTGTCATAGTGTGGCTGCTTCCCAACGTGCGCGACCCCGGGTGCCCGCGCCGCAACGTTCGATCGTGCCCTCGGTACCCGGCATCCCCGCCTGGGCCGCGATTCTGCTCGCCGCGGGTGCGACAGGTCTCGGGTTCCTGATCGACGGATTCGGCGGCGAGACCTATCCGACCGGCACGTTCTCGGCGCTGTATGTGCTCGGCTGCGTGCTCGCTGTCTGCGCGGTGCGCTTCCGCGGCCTGTTCTCCACCATGGTGATGCCGCCGCTGCTGCTGTTCGTCGCGGTGCCCCTGGCCTGCCAGATGCTGGGTGGCCGCGCCACCACGTCGATCAAAGACGTGTTGATGAACCTGATCATCCCGCTGGTGGAGCGCTTCCCGACGATGGCGCTGGCCACCGTGCTGGTGCTGGCGATCGGCGGAGCCAGGATCGCGATCGCCAAGCGCGCACCCCAGACCGCTCGCCCCGCCCCGGAGCGCCGGACCGAACGCAAGCCGGTCAAGCGCCGTCGCCCCGAGCCGGCCCCCGACCTCGCCACCGCCGCCCGCAAGCGGCCGCGCCGCGGCACCGCGGTACTGGACGAAGCCGATACCGAGGTCGACATGGCGAGCCCGGCTCGCCGACCCGCCCGGCCCGCCGAACCGAAACGGGCGCCCGCCGCGGCCCGGCCCCGCGAGCCTCGCGCCGCCCGCGGTGAACCCCGCGCCGCCCGCGCGGCCGCCGCACCGCGCGAACCCGAACCGGCCAGGGTCCCCCGCCGCCGTGGCGACGCACCCCCGCATCCGCAGCCGAACGTGCGCTATCGAGACCGCGCCGACTCCGCCCGCACGGAACGACGTCGCCCCGACAACGTCTGAGAACGAAGAATCCCCGCCGAGATCGATCGGCGGGGATTTTCTGTGTTCAGGCCAGGCGGGTCAGCTCTGCGAAGGCGCGTCCCGGCGGGCGGGGCGGAGCTCACGAGGCAGGGAGAACACCAGTGTCTCGTTGGCCGTGGTCACCGGCTGGACCTCACCGAAACCGTGTTCGGCCAGCAGGTCGAGGACCCCGGTCACCAGGATCTCCGGCACCGACGCGCCGGAGGTGATGCCGATGGTCCGCACCCCGTCGAGCCAGGCCAGATCGACCTCGCGCGCGTAGTCGACCAGATACGCCGCCTTCGCGCCCGCGCCGAGCGCCACCTCGACCAGTCGCACCGAGTTCGACGAGTTGCGCGAACCGACCACGATCACCAGATCGCATTCGGGCGCCATCGCCTTGACCGCGGTCTGCCGGTTGGACGTGGCGTAGCAGATGTCGTCGCTGGGCGGGTCCTGCAGTGTCGGGAAACGTTCGCGCAGCCGCTCGACGGTCTCCATGGTCTCGTCGACCGAGAGCGTGGTCTGCGACAACCAGATCACCTTCGACGGGTCGCGCACGGTCACCTTGTCCACCGAGTCGGGCCCGTCGACCAGCTGCACGTGCTCGGGCGCCTCACCGGCGGTGCCCTCGACTTCCTCGTGGCCTTCGTGGCCGATCAGCAGGATGTCGAAGTCGTCGCGGGCGAACCGCTTGGCTTCCTGGTGCACCTTGGTGACCAGCGGACAGGTGGCGTCGATGGTGCGCAGGTTCCGTTCGGCGGCGGTCTCGTGCACGATCGGCGCGACACCGTGCGCGGAGAACACGACCAGCGCGCCCTCGGGCACCTCGTCTGTCTCGTCGACGAAGATCACGCCCTGCTCACGTAGTGTTTCCACGACGTGGCGGTTGTGCACGATCTCCTTGCGCACATAGATCGGGGCGCCGTGTTTCTCGAGAGCCTTCTCCACGGTCTCGACGGCGCGGTCGACGCCTGCGCAGTAGCCGCGCGGCTCGGCCAGCAGCACGCGCTTGCCACCGGCAGCATTCGCGCCCGCGGAGCGCGTGATACCGACGTTCAAGGGGATTGCCGAGGTCATATCCCACAGCTTACGTGCGCGCGAGAGGCCCGATCAGGTCGGATCAAGGGGCGAAAGTCACACAACAGGGGTGTGGACCTTTGCATCACACCCGGTTTGCGGCAGGCTGGAGTCATGTTTCGACCTCCGTTCCTGGCCAGGGTGGCCGCCGGCGCCGCCGTATACGCCTTAGAAGAGACCCGGCGACTGCCCGTCGCCGCGGTCAATTTCCCGATCACCGCGCTCAGTCGCGTGCTGCAGACCACGATGCATCTGCAGCAGTTCGTCACCAGCCTCGCGCTCAAGGGTGACGGTGTGTTCGAGCGGCTGGGTTCGGCTCCGGCCGAGCAGCCCGCCTGGGCCACCTTCGACGAGGACCTGGAGCCCGCGCCCGCCACCAACGGCCACACCAGCCGCTTCGACCTGTTCGAAGCGCCGGAGGCCCCGCAGACCAACGGCAAGGCCGTGCCCGCGTCGCTGCTGCTGCTCGAGACCGAGGAAGAGGTCATCGAGCCCGCCGACGAGCCCACCGAGGAGGAGGTCGTAGCCCCCGAGGTCGCTATCCGCTACGACTACCCCGCGATGACGCTGGCCCAGCTCCGCGCCCGGCTGCGGATGCTGACCGTCGAGGAGCTGGCCCAGCTGCTGGCCTTCGAACAGCAGACCCGCGCCCGCGCCCCCTT
>NZ_JBHWZY010000793.1:0-3219 GCF_042727815.1 Nocardia sp. NPDC060220 | reverse complement strand
GGCGCCCGGCGCGGCGGGGACGCCGGTCGCCGTCTCGAGCGGACTCGGCGTCACCGAGCCGCCGTCGATCGAATTCGACGCGGTCACTTTCGGTTTCGACGACACGATGATCCTGGACGGCGTCGACCTGCGGATCGGCTCGGGCGAGACCGTCGCCGTCGCGGGTGGTGCGGGCAGCGGCAAGTCGATCCTGGTGTCGTTGCTGCCCGCCCTGCTCGAGCCCGATTCCGGCGCGGTGCGTTTCGACGGGATCGACCTGCGAATGCTGCCCGACCCACGCGCGCAGGTGGCGATGGTCTTCGAGGACACGCACCTGATGGCCGATTCGATCCGGGCCAACGTCGCCTACGGCAGACCCGACGCGAGCGACGAACAGGTCTGGCACGCGCTGTATCTGGCCGCGGCCGACGAATTCGTCACCGCCCTGCCGCAGGGCATCGACACCACCATCGGTGAACGCGGACAACGGCTCTCGGGTGGTCAGCGCCAGCGCATCGCGCTCGCCCGGGCCCTGCTCACCGAGGCGCCGGTCCTGGTGCTCGACGACGCCACCTCCGCCATCGACGCCCAGGTGGAGGAACAGATCTACCGGCGGATCGGCGCCGAGCTGCGCCGGCGCACGACCATCGTCGTCGCGCACCGGATCTCGACCCTGGCGCTCGCCGATCGGGTCGCGGTTCTCGACGGCGGTCGCGTCGCCGAACTGGGCACACTGCGCGAACTACAGCAGTCCGGCGAGCTGTTCCGGGCCCTGTTCACGCCGCCGGAAGTCGTCGGCATCGGCGTCGATCCGCACCGCGACAGCATGCGGGTCGCCACCGAAGAGCTCTGGGTGGCACCGGAAGTCGACTCCGACGACGACCGCACGATGGAACACCTGGCCAAGGCGTTCGCGCGGCGCTCGGCCGGCGCGCCCGCGGGTCCCGGCGGTGGCGCGGGCGGGGGCATGATGGCGAGCGCGCCACCCAGCGGCGATATCGTCGCCCTGCTCGACCGGCTGCCGCCGGTGTCCGGCGAACCCGAGGTCGACCCGTCGTTCTCCCACACCCCGGACACCGCGTTCTCCCTGCCGCGACTGCTTCGCCCGTTCACCTGGCCGCTGCTCGCCGGACTCGGTCTGGTCGGACTCGATGCCATCGCCCAGGTGCTGATCCCGTTCCTGGTGCGCTACGGCATCGATCACGGCGTCCTGGCCGGTGCGCGCGACGTGGTGATCGGCGCGGCCGCGCTGGCGATCGTGGTCGTGGTGGTGGACTGGGCGATCAGCGTCGCCCAGGTGCGCGTCACCGGGCGGGTCGGGGAGCGGCTGCTCTACGGTCTGCGCCTCAAGACCTTCGCCCACCTGCAACGGCTCGGCCTGCAGTATTACGAGCGCGAGCTCGGTGGCCGGATCATGACCAGGATGACCACCGACGTGGACGGGCTGTCGGCGTTTCTGCAGACCGGCCTGGCCACCGCGCTCACCAGCACGGTCACCATCGCGGGCGTGGTCGCCGCACTCCTGGTGATCGACGCCGAGCTGGCCGTGGTGGTCCTCGTGTTGCTGCCGGTGCTCGGTGTGGCGACCGTGGCCTTCCGGCGCGCGTCGATTCCCGCGTACAACCTGGCCAGGGAGCGGGTCAGCGCCGTCAACGCGTATCTGCAGGAGAACGTCGACAACATCACCGTCACCCAGGCGTTCCGCCGGGAGTCGGTGAACCAGAACGAGTTCGAGCGCCGGTCGTGGGCCTATCGCGACGCGCGGCTGCGTTCGCAGGTGCTGATGGCGGTGTTCTTCCCGTGCATCGAGCTGATGTCGGTGATCGCCACGGCCGCGGTGCTCGCGGTGGGCGTACACCAGGTGCGCGACGACGTGCTCACCGCGGGCACGCTCATCGCGTTCCTGCTCTACATCGAGTTGTTGTTCGCCCCGATCCAGCAGCTCTCGCAGGTGTTCGACAGCTATCAGCAGGCGGTGGTCGGCGTCGACCGCATCGGTGACCTGCTGCGCACCCCCGTCGACACCCCCGAGGCCGCCGATCCGCTCCCGGTGACCGGCCTGGACGGCGCGATCGAACTGCGCGCGGTGAGTTTCGGGTACTCGTCGCGGGCTCGCACGGTGCTCGACGGACTGGACCTGCGGATCGAGCCGGGCCAGAAGGTGGCCCTGGTGGGAGAGACCGGGGCGGGCAAATCGACGCTGGTCAAGCTGCTCGCCAGGTACTACGACCCGACCGAGGGAGCGGTTCTCGTCGACGGTGTCGACATCCGCCGGTTCCGGCTGCGCGACTTCCGCAAACGGCTCGGTGTCGTCCCGCAGGAGCCGTTCCTGTTCGGCGACACCGTGCGCGAGGCCATCGCCTACGGCAACCCCGATGCCGAGCCCGCCGAGATCGAGTGGGCCGCCCGTGCGGTCGGGGCACACGAGATGATCGCGGCGCTCGAACACGGCTACTACCAGCCGATCGGCGCGCACGGGCGCAGTCTGTCGGCCGGGCAGCGGCAGCTGCTGGCATTGGCCAGGGCGCAGCTCATCGACCCGGACATCCTCATCCTGGACGAGGCCACCGCCTCGCTGGATCTGGCCACCGAGGCACGAGTGCGTGCCGCGGTCGACGTGCTGACCGCGGGCCGCACCACGATCGTCGTCGCGCATCGGCTCGCCACCGCCGCTGATGCCGATCTGATCGCGGTGGTCGGCGAGGGCAAGCTCGTGCAGATCGGCGCGCATGCCGAGCTGGTGGCCGTCGATGGACCGTATCGGCGCCTGTGGGCCGCCTATGTCGGCGACGAAGCCCAGCACATTTCCAGCTAATCGACGAGAGGTCGGCCGCGGTCCGGTGGGGGAGATCCGGATCGCGGCCGACCTCGGTCCACCCGGGAGTGGTGGGCAGGGGCGGCATCCGCCGCCGAACCCGCGTCACGACCGCCGGGTGTCGGCACGGAACGGGACTTTCGCGTGTACCGCGGAGTAACTGTTACCTGCGGAAATGGCGCGTAGGGCACGCGTTCGGGCGGTATCCACGTACGCTCGTAGGAAGTCGCCAGGTGCTGCGACCAGCGGGAGCAAATACACAGGCACCCGTGCGGTCGTGCCGGCTAGGAGGTGTGCGATGAGCATTCAGCCCGATTTCGACCCGGACACGCGGACCCATGATGCCGACCCACTGGCGGAGACCGAGTACGGCACGGTCGGTGGAACCTGGGATGGACCGGTCGCCGTATGGCGCAGCATTCCCT
>NZ_JBHWZY010000792.1:0-3220 GCF_042727815.1 Nocardia sp. NPDC060220 | reverse complement strand
CCTGGACGACGGTGCAGTCCGGGGTGGCGTGGCTGGCCACGATCGGCGAATCCGCCAGCACGCGCACCATATTGGCGGCCGCCACCGCCTGGCCCGGTTGCGGGCGCAGTTCTTGCAGGTCGGCGGCGAAGACCTTGTCGGTGCCGAGCAGACCCTCCACGCTCATCGACGCGGTCACGTCGGCCAGGCGCAGCAGGGCCCGCAGGTCGTGGCAGGCGAGTACCAGCATGCCGAGCATGCCATCGGTGCCGTTGATCAGCGCGAGGCCTTCCTTCTCCGCGAGCTCGACCGGGGCGATACCGGCGTCGGCCATGGCCTCGGCGGCAGATCGCAGCTCGCCGGTCGCGTCCCGGACGGTGCCCTCCCCGATCACCGCCAGTGCGACGTGGGCCAGCGGCGCGAGATCACCGGAACAGCCCAGGCTGCCGTACTCGTAGACCACCGGGGTGATGCCCGCCGACAGCAGCGCGGCATAGGTCCGCGCGACCACCGGGCGCACCCCGGTCCGGCCGGTCGCGAGGGTCGACAGGCGCAGCAACATCAAGGCGCGCACCACCTCCCGCTCCACTTCTGCGCCCGACCCCGCCGCGTGCGAGCGAATCAGACTCCGCTGCAACTGCTTGCGTGACTCCGGCGGAATATGACGGACGGCCAGCGCACCGAACCCGGTCGACACCCCGTACACCGGCCTCGGGTCCGCGGCCAGCGCTTCAATCCGCGCACGACTCGCCTCGATGGCGGCGACGGCATCGTCGGACACCACCACCGCGACGCCGTCCCTGGCCACCCGGACCAGATCCCGCGCCGAGACCGGACCCGTGCCGACGACGACCGGTCCGGGCCGATCCGGGTCGATGCTCACGATGCTTCTCCCATCACTGCGGGCTACCCCTTGACGTTCTTGTCTATACAGGTCTATACCTACCGTACGTGTCCTGGCGCGCATCCGCCGGGCCCGCGCCACCTGATCTCGAAGGAACGCGTCGACCTGCCCGCGCTCTACGATCCGAAGGGCCGCTACGGTGCGAGCAACGTGCCCGCGCTGCTCGCCCGCGCACAGGGTCTATCGCGCGCACACCGCCATACTCGACACCCGCGCCGAGGAGGACTCCTCCATGCCCACCACCGTGCTGACCGATATCGGCACTCTCGTCACCAACGACCCGGCGCTGGGCGAGGGCCCGCTGGGGCTGCGGCGCGACGCCGCGCTGGTCATCGACGACGGGCGGGTGGCGTGGGTCGGTGACAGTACCGCCGCGCCGGCCGCCGACACCGCGTTCGATCTCGGCGGACGCGTGGTGCTGCCGGGGTTCGTCGAGTCGCATGCGCATCTGGTGTTCGCGGGCGACCGCGCCGAGGAGTTCGCGGCGAGGATGGCGGGGCAACCCTATGGGGCCGGTGGCATCCGCACCACGATCGCGGCGACGCGGGCAGCGAGCGACGAGCAGCTCGCGGCGACGGTACAACGGCTGCTGGACGAGTCCTTGCGGGCAGGCAGCACCACGGTCGAGTGCAAGAGCGGCTACGGGCAGACCGTGGCCGACGAACTGCGCAGCGTCCAGATCGCGGCCCGCTGCACCGACGAGGTGACGCTGCTCGCCGCGCACGTGCCGCCGCCCGAATACGCCGGGCGCGCCGACGACTACGTGACGATGGTGTGCGAGGAGATGATCCCGCGGTGCGCGCCGTACGCCCGGTGGATCGATGTGTTCTGTGAGCAGGGCGCCTTCGATCGCGATCAGGCGCATGCCGTGCTGACCGCGGGGATCGCGCACGGGCTGGTGCCGCGAGTCCACGGCAATCAGCTGCATCAGGGACCAGGGGTGCAGTTGGCCGTCGAGCTCGGCGCCGCGTCGGTGGATCACGTCTCGCACGTGAATCGTGCCGATATCGATGCGCTCGCGGGCAGCGATACGGTGGCCACGCTGCTGCCCGGCGCCGACTTCTGTACGCGCAACAGCTATCCCGATGCCAGAGCGCTGGTGGACGCGGGGGTCACCGTCGCGCTCGGCGCGGACTGCAATCCAGGCACCAGCTACACCACGAGCTTGCCGTTCTGTATCGCCCTGGCGGTGCGGGAAATGCACATGACACCCGACGAAGCGGTCTGGGCGGCAACCGCAGGTGGTGCGAAGGCGTTGCGGCGCACCGATATCGGCTCCCTCTCCCCCGGTTTCCGTGCCGATGTCATCGCACTCGACGCCCCCTCACACCTGCACCTCGCCTACCGCCCCGGCGTTGCGCTGGTCGGTCAGGTGTGGCGCGAAGGAGCCCTCGTCGCGAATCGAGGTGGGGTGCGGTGACTTCCGAATCCGCCTGGACCGGTCGCGTCGACGGCACGACGCCGGAGCACCTGCGCTGGCATCAGGCCGTCACGCCGTACGAGCCGGGCAACGACGATCCCGGCGCCTGTGTTTTCGTCGGCTTCGCCTGCGAGGAAGGCGTGCGCCGGAACAAGGGCCGCCTCGGCGCGGCGGCGGGCCCGGACGCGCTGCGCCGCGCGTTGTCGCCGATGGCGCTCGCCACCGAGCTGCGCGCCTTCGACGCGGGGACGATCGCCGTCACCGACGACCGGCTGTCGGACGGTCAGCGACGACTGGGCGAGACGGTGTCCGCGCTGCTGGACGACGGCGCTTTCCCGGTCGTGCTGGGCGGCGGCCACGAGGTCGCCTACGGCACCTACCTCGGACTGGCCGGTTCGGCTCGCCGCGTCCCGGGCAGCGTCATCGGAATCCTCAACCTCGACGCGCATTTCGACCTGCGCCCCGATCCCGTGCCCAGTTCCGGCACCCCGTTCCGGCAGATCCTCGAGACCGGCGACGACGTCCGGTACGCGGTGATCGGGATCAGCCAGCCCAGCAACACCCGGGTCCTGTTCGACACCGCGGACAGATTCGGGGTGCGTTATCTCCTCGACGACGACTGCGAGCCAGTCCGGGTCGCCGCCTTCGTCGACGACTTCCTGGCCGGGATCGACCTGCTGTATCTGACGATCGATCTCGACGTCCTCCCCGCCGCGGTGGCTCCCGGTGTGAGTGCCCCCGCGGCCTACGGTGTCGCGCTGTCCACGATCCAGGCCGTGTGCGACCGCGTCGCCGCCTGCGGCAGACTCGCGGTTGTGGGTTTGGGCGCACAGTATACCCGGGGCGACAAAGACAAACCCCCCCCCCCCCCCCCCGGGGGGTTTAAAAAAAAAACATCCCCCCAGAAAAATAACAAT
>NZ_JBHWZY010000791.1:0-3224 GCF_042727815.1 Nocardia sp. NPDC060220 | reverse complement strand
GTGTCGTACAGGCGGTCCAGGTCGTCCAGATCGGACGCATCACCCTGGACGGCGGTGACGCTGCGTCCGATCAGCTCGACGGCGGCGTCCAGTGCTTCCTGCCGCCGGGCCTGGATGAAGACGTGCGCTCCTTCCTCGACGAACAGTTTGGCGCCGGCCAGCGCCATGCCGGTGGATCCGCCGGTGATTACCGCTACCTTGCCATCGAGCTTTCCCACGATAACTCCCTTGAATTGATCGGTATCCGAAACAGTTCGGTTTTTTGTTGCGCTCGTCAATGCCGTCGAATGACGCGATGGAGGGGACCGATCACTGACGTCCGAATTCTGGTTCGATTCCGAATTCGCTTGCGCCCCATGAACGATGCCACTGAGTCGAGTTGGCGTCCAAGACCCATTTCAGCCGTGGTGATACCTTGGAGGCATCACCGGACCAGGAGGCGCCATGGATCTGGATCTGCGCAAGTTGCGCTACTTTGCCGCCGTCGCCGACAGGCTGCACTTCGGCCGCGCCGCCGATGAGCTGCACATCGCGCAGCCGGCGCTCAGTCGGCAGATCCGTGCGCTGGAACACGATCTCGGCGCAGAACTGTTCACCAGAGATCGCCACGGCGTAGCGCTGACCGACGCGGGCCGACAACTGCTGGCCGACGCCGGTCCGCTGCTCGCCTCCGCGCACGCGGTCCGGCGCCGGGTGGCCGTCGCCGCCCGCGGCAGCCATCGGCTGGTGGTCGGCTTTCGGGCCGGCATTCCGGTCATCCCAGCGGCGCGGGCGTTCGAGGCTCAGCATCCGGACGTGGTCGTGGACGTGCAGCGAATGGAATGGGACGACCAGGCCCCGATGCTGCTCGACGGCCGCGTCGACGTCGGCTATGTGCGGCTGCCCATCAACGAGACCGGTCTGCGCCTGACTCAGCTCTACACCGAGCCGCTCATGGTGGTGCTGCCCGCCGATCATCGGTTGGCAGGCAAGGAGGAGGTCTCCGAGGCCGACCTGGCCGGTGAGCCGCTGATCTGGCATGCCGACGCGAGCACGCAGCCCACCACGCGCCCGCTCCCCGACTCAGGGCTTCGGGTGCGCGGCGTGGAGGAGAAGCTCGAACACGTCGCGGCGGGCCGCGGAATCTCGTTCGTGGGGCGTTCGGAGACCGTGTTCTACTCACGTCCGGACATCAGCTACGTGCCCGTCCCGGATCTGGCGCCCGACCAGGTGTACCTCGCGATGGCGGCATCGCGCACCTCACCGCTGGCTGACGACTTCTTCACCGCAGCTCAGGCGACGGCTGAGATCACGGCGGAATGCGGGAACTATGAAATGTGGCGGCGTCAAAGCGGTGCGGTTTCACAGCACGGCTGAGCAGTCGCGTGCGCTCGACAGCTGGTGGTCCGACGGCCCACTTCGCACCCCGCTCCGACGGCCGCAACTGCATCGTCGGCGGCAAACGGAGACTTCGCACCAATCCGATTCTCTGGCGCTGGGTGACCCGACCGAACGCTCCGGGTACGCAGCATCAGCGATCCGCCGGCTCGTCCATGGCTGAGGGTCGCATTGCATCGGCCAGTTCGCCGAGGTTCGCGAATCTCTTGCCCGGCACGGCCATTCGACCGGTCGGTTCGCCGTTGAGCCAGTACACGATCTTCTCGTCGTCAGGCTCGACGCCATACATCCAGCCCACCGCATCCGTGGCGCGCGCGAGCTCGGCGAAAATCCGATGGAACGCGGGGGAACGACTGAACAGGAAGTGCGTCGAGGTCGACCATGAGAAGACGCGTATTCGTGCGCACGAGGGGACGAGCCGACTGGCGAACTGGACCTTCAGTCGCACGTTTACCTGCGTTGTCCCAGTCGTGACGAGGGCGCCCCGCGCGAGTTCTTCCTCGGCGGTGAGTTCGAAGAGGTCCACCATCTCATCGGCGCTCAGATCGTCTCGGTAGCGGTAGAACTTCCCCTCGATCTCAGTGAACATGACCCACTCGAAAAGCTTGTACCGGTGGGCGATCTCCTCGTCGACGTCGACTCGCATCGCCAGCAAGAGATCGAGGTCGTTGCCCCTCCTGCAATCAACGAACGACCGGTCGACGATTCCGCCAACGCGATAGGGCAGGTCCACTTGCCGTCGGTCGGGCAACAACACCTTCGTTGCGACCTGCAGCGGTCGAGCGGCTCGATCGGCCAATATCTGCAGTGCATGCTCGACCTCCGCGGGCCGGACATAGATCTCGTAGTCGACTGCTGTTCCCACCGCACTCCCCCTCGAATCTCCCCGCCCATAATGAATCAGGTTCGACTGACTGTCATCCGAAATGTTCATGGCAGCGACGAGGGGAATCACACATGTCGAGGCACGATTGCGACGACGAACTGGCCCAATTCCTCACGAGCGTCGGCGCAGCCTGGTACACGATCGCGTTGGACGAGATCATGGGGTGGGCGACAGCGATCGGGGGATTTCGCCCAGGCCGTGTCGGCGGCGAAGGCTACATCGTTCGAGGTGACGAGCTCGGGCCGGAGTTCGCCGACTGGATCCAGCACTGTGCGACTCACCCGGACGCACGCGACACCCTGACCATCGTCGTGTCCGATATCTCCCCTGATGTCGTAGCTCGCATCCAGATTCTCGGAGCACGCGCAACGACACAGGTGCCAACGCAGGAGGGGCGGGTGGTCATCGCCTATAACGAGGTGATTATCGAAACGGCGCGCCAGACACCGACGCCATGAGCTCGGAACCGTCGTCGTGGCGAAGTCGACGTTTCGCGAGGACACTGAGGAACGGAGCACCCAACTCGTCCCCAGGAGCAGATGCGATGGCTACCAATGAACCTTTCGGCATCGATCCGCAAGATTTCGAACGCGCGCTGCGTGAGGCAGGAACCGAACTGCGCGACCTGCTCGGAAAAGCTGGTGACTATCTGAGCCACGTCGATCGTGCCGACGTCGGTTCATTGACGTCGCTGTTCGGTCAGTTCTTCCAGCCGGAGCAGCCACGTCCGCCGATGCCAGAGGGCGAGACCACCGGTGACACCGGCAGCGGGGTGTGGGCGATCTTCAGCATCGACGACACCGGTCAGGCCAGCGTCGACCAGGTGTTTCCGACCGAGCTCGAGGCCTGGGCTTCGCGGCGACGGCCGACGCGGTGGCCCGCTGGTGGGACCTGTCGGCCCTCGCCAAGCTCCACGAGGCGTTTCTCGACGAGCACGGGCCGGTGCTGCGGGCCTGGCAGG
>NZ_JBHWZY010000790.1:0-3228 GCF_042727815.1 Nocardia sp. NPDC060220 | reverse complement strand
CTTGATGACGCCACCACCGACGTAGAGCACCGGCTGCTTGGACTCCAGGATCATCCTGGCGGCCTCGCGCACCTGCTTGCCGTGCGGCTTGGTGACCGGGCGGTAGCCGGGCAGACGCATCTCCGGCGGCCACGAGAACGTGGTCTGGGCCTGCAGCGCGTCCTTGGTGATGTCGACCAGGACCGCGCCGGGGCGACCCGAGGCGGCGAGGTAGAACGCCTCGGCCAGGGTGCGCGGGATCTCGGCGGCGTCGGAGACCAGGAAGTTGTGCTTGGTGATCGGCATCGTGATGCCCGAGATGTCGGCTTCCTGGAACGCGTCGGTGCCGACCAGGCTCGACGGCACCTGACCGGTGATCGCCACGATCGGGACCGAGTCCATCTGGGCGTCGGCCAGCGGGGTCACCAGGTTGGTCGCGCCGGGACCGGATGTGGCCATACACACACCGACCTTGCCCGAGGCCTGCGCGTAACCGGTCGCCGCGTGACCGGCGCCCTGCTCGTGCCGGACCAGGACGTGGCGGACCTTTTTCGAGTCGAACAGCGGGTCGTAGACAGGAAGGACCGCGCCGCCGGGAATGCCGAATACCGTGTCGACGTCGAGCTCTTCGAGGGACCGAACCACCGACTGGGCGCCGGTCACGCGCTCGGGCGCGACCTGGCGGCGGGCGGGGTTGGTCGCCGGGCTACCAGGGGTAGCTGAAGGCGCTGACCTGCGGGCCGATGGCCCGGGTCGTGCGGTTGGTGCACTCACCGTCTTCGTTCCTCACTGTCTCGTTCTGACTCGGACTGACCCGACAGGGCCGCTGGCATTCGCCCGAACACAAAAAAGCCCCCGCCCAGCGCATGGCTGTTCGAGGGTGGCGCGTCGCAAACGCGAGCTGACGTATTGACTAGGTGTCAGGCTCAGCGCTGGACGCGCCGGCCGATTACGAGCTCGTTTCGAATCACGCATACGACGTTAGGCGCGCGTAGTGCGTCGAGTCAAACAGGCTTTCCGCTCCGGTCCCATTCTGTGGGACTCGAGTGGTTGCGTGGGTCCGTGTACCAAGATGCGAGGATAGGAGGGTGTCATCACCGCATCAGTCCGTGCCACCGGCTAAATCGTCCCACACCACCGACGAGGGAACCGATACGGGTCGCCCGTCGCGACCCGGCGGCCTGCGCTCGGCCAGTCCGGGGCGGCTCGCGGCGATCGGCGCGGTGGTGCTGGCCTACCTGGTCTTCGTCGTCGTCGGCACGGTGCAGGACTGGTCGCTGGGGGTGCGGATCGGGCTGATCGTGCCCGTCGCGGTGGTCGTCTGGCTGCTGATGCCGCGCCGGACGAACACGCCGACGCCGGGTGTGCACGTGATCGGCGTTCCCCGCCTGGCCTATATCGGCGTACTGGTGCTGGCGTTCTGCGTGTTCTTCCCGTTCGTCGGGTGGCCGGCCGTCCTGTGGCCGCTGCTGCTGGCCCCGGTGATCGCGGTGTGGTGGGTGGTGCGCACGCACACGACCGTGTCCGAGTCCGGGCTGGATCTGAGCTCGATGACCAGCACGAAGCACCTCGACTGGGCGCGGATCAAGGGGATCAGCATTCCCAAGCGCGGCTCTGTGCGCGCCCGGCTCGACGACGAATCCGAGGTGAAGCTGCCTGCCGTCGGTTACGACCGGTTGCGTGAGCTGATCGAAGCGTCCGGCGGGCGCCTGCCCGATGTGTTCGCCGCCGCCGAAGCGGCCGAAGCCGAGCGTCTCGCCGCCGAGCGGGCCGCGGCGAAGGCGGAAGCCGACGCGAAGGCCGGGCCCGAAGCTGCAGCGTCGGAAGCCAAGGCCGAACCGGACACTGAGCCGAAGACCGAGCAGTGACCGTGGGCACTGTGGGAATGAGCACGTCGGCGCGATCCTTGTACCGGTAAGCTGACGGCGACCGGGCACCCCGCGCCGACGGCACCACCGCGGCGACACCTCACGGAGCGACACTCCCGCCTCGAGCCCCGGTTCCCGCTCCCCCGCACGCCACCACCGGCGCGATGCGACCATCGCTCGCCGGAGTAACGTGAAGGGCTGCCGGACGCACCGCGATCGCGCACGTGCCACGCAGGTCAGCCCCCTGTGCGCACGCTCGCCACGCACCCAGCGACATCACGAGGACTTCCATGCCACCGCTTCGCTCACGCACCACCACCATCGGCCGCAATGCTGCGGGCGCGCGCTCACTCTGGCGCGCGACCGGCATGACCGATTCCGATTTCGGTAAGCCGATCATCGCGATCGCGAACTCCTACACCCAGTTCGTGCCCGGTCACGTGCACCTCAAGAACATGGGCGAGATCGTCGCCGAGGCGGTGGCCGCCGCCGGTGGCATCGCGCGCGAGTTCCACACCATCGCCGTCGACGACGGCATCGCCATGGGTCACGGCGGCATGCTCTACTCGCTGCCCTCGCGCGAGATCATCGCCGACTCCGTGGAGTACATGGCCAACGCCCACACCGCCGACGCGCTCGTGTGTATCTCCAACTGCGACAAGATCACTCCCGGCATGCTCAACGCCGCGATGCGTCTCAACATCCCCGCCGTGTTCGTCTCCGGCGGGCCGATGGAGGCCGGTAAGGCGGTGATCGTCGACGGTGTCGCGCAGGCGCCGCTCGACCTCGTCAGCGCGATCTCCGCGAGTGCGAACCAGGCCGTGTCCGACGAAGGACTGGACGAGGTCGAGCGGTCCGCGTGCCCGACCTGCGGTTCGTGTTCGGGCATGTTCACCGCGAACTCGATGAACTGCCTGACCGAGGCGCTCGGCCTCGCGCTGCCGGGCAACGGTTCCACCCTCGCCACCCACTCCGCGCGCCGTGCGCTGTTCGAGCGGGCGGGCACGGTGATCGTCGATATCGCCAAGCGCTGGTACCAGGACGACGACGCCTCGGTGCTGCCCCGAAACGTGGCCAACGCCAAGGCTTTCCGCAACGCGATGGCCCTCGACGTCGCCATGGGCGGCTCGACCAACACCGTGCTGCACACCCTCGCCGCCGCGCAGGAGGGCGAGATCGACTTCGACCTGCAGACCATCGACGACATCAGCCGCAAGGTGCCGTGCCTGTCGAAGGTGTCGCCGAACTCGGATTACCACATGGAAGACGTGCACCGTGCCGGTGGCATCCCGGCCATCCTCGGCGAGCTGCGTCGCGGTGGGCTGCTGGACACCGACGTCACCACCGTGCACACCGCCTCCTTCGAGGAATACCTCGACAC
>NZ_JBHWZY010000789.1:0-3246 GCF_042727815.1 Nocardia sp. NPDC060220 | reverse complement strand
GCTATCGGCGGCTCGGGCTTCAAGTCCCTCGAAGAGGGACAGCGGGTGGAGTTCGAGGTCGGCCAGGGCCAGAAGGGCCCCCAGGCCCAGGACGTCCGCGCCATCTGATTTCGGCGTGAACTGAAAAAGCCCCGCACCAGTGGTGCGGGGCTTTTTCATGTCCGGACTATCCCCCGAACACGCGCTCGACGACGGCCTTCGCGCGGCGGGTGATGCGCATGTAGGTGTCGAGGAATTCGCTGCCGTCGTCGTTGGGCCAGCCGGCTACCCGAGCCACCGCCGAGAGCAGCTGGCCCGGGCCGGGGAGTTGGTCGGTCGGCTTGCCCTTGACCAGGACGAGGGCGTTGCGGGCGGCGGTGGCGGTGATCCACGATTCACGCAGGAGCGCGACGTCCTCGGGTTCGAGGATGCCCTCGGCCTCGATCACGTCGAGCGACTGCAGGGTCGAGGTGTTGTGCAGCGCGGGTATCTCGTGCGCGTGGCGCAGTTGCAGGAGCTGGACGGTCCATTCGATATCGGCCAGGCCGCCGCGGCCCAGCTTGGTGTGGGTCGACGGGTTGGCACCGCGCGGGAGTCGCTCGGAGTCGACGCGCGCCTTGATGCGGCGGATCTCGCGGACCGATTCCTCCGACACCCCGCCGGTCGGATAGCGGATCGGGTCGATGACGTGCAGGAAGCGCACGCCCAGATCCTGATCGCCCGCCACCTGGTGGGCGCGCAGCAGCGCCTGCACCTCCCACGGCTGGGCCCACTGCGCGTAGTAGGCCTGATAAGCGGTCAGCGTGCGGACCAGGGGCCCGTTGCGCCCCTCGGGACGCAGGCCCGCATCCACCTGCAAAGGCGGGTCGACGCTCGGTGCGCCGAGCAGCCGCTGCACCTTCTCGGCGATCCCGTTGGCCCATTTCACGGCCGTGGCCTCGTCCTCACCGGGGCGCGGATCGCAGACGAACAGCACGTCGGCGTCGGAGCCGTAGCCCAGTTCCATCCCGCCCAGCCTGCCCATGCCGATCACCGCGAAGTCGGCGGGCGCGGGCGCACCACGTTCGGCCTCCGAGGCGCGGATGACCGCGCTCAGTGCCGCCTCGAGCACCGCGACCCACACCGACGACAGCGCCGCGCACACCTGCGCGACGTCCAGCATGCCGAGCACATCGGCCGAGGCGACCCTGGCCAGTTCGTGGCGGCGCAGTGAACGTGCTGCCGCGACAGCACGTTTCGGGTCGTCGTAGCGGGCGGCCGCGGTCTGCATGCCGCGGGCGACGTCTTCGGGTTTTGTGCTGAGCAACTGCGGGCCGCCTGGCCCGTCGGCGTACATGCGGATGGTGTCGGGCGCGTTGATCAGCAGGTCGGGCAGGTACTCCGAGGAACCGAGCACGATCATCAGACGCTGGGCCACCGCGCCCTCGTCACGCAGCACGCGCAGGAACCAGATCTGGTCGTCGAGCCCCTCCGACACCCTGCGGTAGGCGAGCAGCCCGGCATCGGGATTCGGTGTGTCACCGAGCCATTCGAGCAGAGTCGGCAACAGCAGCGCCTGGATGCGGCCCTTGCGCGAGACGCCGCCGGTGAGCGCCTTGAGATGGCCGAGCGCGTTGGCCGGTGCGCCGTAGCCGAGGGCGGCGAGCTGGCGGACGGCGGCGTCGGGGCTCAGGCGCAGCGCGTCGGAGTCCATCCGGGCGACCGCGTCCAGCAGCGGGCGATAGAACAGTTTCGCGTGCAGGCGCCGGACTCGCACGGCGTTGCGGCGGATGTCGGTGTCGAGCACGCCGACCGCGTCCTGGCGGCCGTCGGGCCGGATGTGGGCGGCGCGGGCCAGCCAGCGCATGCCCTCCTCGTCATCGGCCGCGGGCAGGGTGTGGGTGCGCTTGAGCCGCTGCAATTGCAGGCGGTGTTCGAGCAGGCGCAGGAATTCGTAGGAGGCGGTGAGGTTGGCGGCGTCCTCACGGCCGACGTAGCCGCCCGCGGCGAGGGCCGTGAGCGCCTCGACGGTATTGGTGACGTGCAGTGCCTCGTCGACCCGGCCGTGCACCAATTGCAGCAGCTGCACGGCGAATTCGACATCGCGCAGGCTGCCCGCGCCCAGCTTGAGCTCGCGCTCACGCATGTCGGCGGGGACCAGGTCCTCGACCCGGCGGCGCATGGCCTGGACGTCGGCGACGAAGTCGGGACGTTCCGACGCCGTCCAGACCATCGGCATCAGCGCGTCGCGGTACTGCTTGCCGAGTTCCATATCGCCGGTCATCGGCCGGTTCTTCAACAGCGCCTGGAACTCCCAGGTGCGCGCCCACCGCTTGTAGTAGGCGAGGTGGGAGTCGAGGGTGCGCACCAGCGCCCCCGCCTTGCCCTCGGGGCGCAGTGCGGCGTCGACCTCGAAGAAGGCCGAGCTCGCGACACTCATCATCTCCGCGGCGAGCCGGGTCGCGGTCGCGTCGGCCGGTTCGGCGACGAACACCACGTCGACGTCACTGACGTAATTCAGTTCTCGCGCACCACATTTGCCCATCGCGATCACCGCGAGGCGCACCGGCACCGGGCCGTTCTTACACACCCTGGCCACCGCGACCGACAGGGCGGCGGTGAGCGCGGCATCGGCCAGGTCCGACAGGTGCTTGCCGACCACCAGGTACGGCGGCACCGGTTCGTTCTCGACGGTGGAGGCCAGGTCGACCGCGGCCAGCAACATCAGCTGATCGCGGTACCTGCCGCGCAGCAAGGCGACCGCCTCCGGACCGGCGATCCCGGCACGCCACAGCATCGGCCCCGCGTTGGGTCCGGTCTCCGGCGCCGCGTCGACGGCGTCGAGCAGGTCGGCGATCAGCTCGTCACGGCTGGGAAGTTCGTTCTCGCGCAGCACTTTCCACGCGGCCGGGGCAGCGACCAGGTGGTCGCCGAAGGCCGTCGACGAGCCGAGCAAGCCGAACAGCCTGCCGCGCAACGTGGTGTCGGAACGGATCGCAGAATCCAGTTCGGGCCATGCATCTTCGAGCGATTCGCGCAGCCGCACCAGCGTGGACAGGGCGAGATCGGCATCGGGCGAACGCGAGAGTGCCCAGAGCACCGGCACCCCGTCGACGTTGTCCCAGCCGAGTTGATGCAGGGAAGCCGCCGCTGTCGGTTCGAGGAGACCGAGCCGGCCGACGCCGGGTACAGCGGAGCGGGCAGTCGGTGGCCGGACCATAGCTGTGATCCTAGCGGCTGGCGCCGCGGGCTTTCGGCCCGGAAGCCTTGATCCGGTCAGCCCGGATC
>NZ_JBHWZY010000788.1:0-3248 GCF_042727815.1 Nocardia sp. NPDC060220 | reverse complement strand
GGCTCTCTGGATCCTTGGTGCCGAGGGCGTCGCCGAGCCGGTGGCGGATCTCGCGCCCGATGCGCACGCGGAGGTGCCGCACGTCGGGATCATCGCCGAGCATGGCGCTGCTGACCGCCCCGGCCAGTGCGGGTTCATCGGCCACCAGCATCGAGACCTGGCGAAGAACGGCGACCACGCGCGCGGTCTGGTCGGCCTCGCCGGTCTCCAGCGGTGGCATGGCGACCAATCGCCGCCAGAACACCTCGGAGATCAAGTGTTCCTTGGAGGAGAAATACGTGTAGGCGGTGGCGGTGCCGACGCCCGCCGACGCGGCGACGAGCCGGATCGTCGTCCCCGAATAGCCCTCGCGCGACAGCACATCGACGGCGGCGACGGTCAGGCGGTCCACCGTATCGGCCTGCTTTTCGGTCAAGCGTCGTCGAGTTGCTTCGATGCCGGTAGGCGCGATTTCGGACATGTGTCTGGATGGTACTACAGCCTGGTGTACGGACCAATGAACGAGCCATGGCCTTGCGTCTGATCGATAAACCGAACTATATTCCGTACACCTGTCCAGACACGTATCGGAGCCTCGCTATGAACGGCCTCGTCCCCGCCGAAGGCACACCACTGTTGATCGGCGGCAAGTTGATCCCGGGTGGCTCCGGTGTCTTCGCGACCATCAATCCCGCCACCGAGGAGGTGCTCGGCTACGCCGCCGACGCCTCCGGCGCCGACATGGAGGCGGCCATCGCCGCGGCGCGCACCGCCTTCGACGAGACGCAGTGGTCACGCGACCCGAAGTTCCGCGCGCACTGCCTGCGCCAGCTGCGCGACGTACTGGGCGAGCACCTCGAGGAACTGCGGGCGATCACGATCGCCGAGGTCGGCACACCGGTCATGCTCACCAGCGGGCCGCAGCTGGAAGGGCCGATCGCGGACCTGTCCTACGCCGCCGACCTGGCCGAGAACTACACGTGGGAAACCGATCTCGGCACCAGGGACCTGATGGGTATCGCCAGTCGCCGGGTGATCCGGCGCGAGGCCGTCGGTGTCGTCGGCGCCATCACGCCGTGGAACTTCCCGCACCAGATCAACCTGGCCAAGATCGGGCCCGCGCTGGCCGCGGGCAACACCGTGGTGCTCAAGCCCGCTCCGGACACACCCTGGTGCGCGGCGGTGCTGGGCCCGCTCATCGCCGAGCACACCGACATCCCGGCCGGGGTGATCAATATCGTCACCTCCTCCGATCACGGCCTCGGCGCACAGCTGGTCCTCGATCCGCGGGTCGACATGATCACCTTCACCGGCTCGACCCAGACCGGTCGCTCGGTGATGGTGGGCGCGTCGGCGACGCTCAAGCGCACCTTCCTCGAACTGGGCGGCAAATCCGCTGCGATCGTGCTCGACGACGCCGACATCGCTGCCGCCGCGAGCTACACCGCGTTCACCGTCGCCGTCCACGCGGGCCAGGGGTGCGCCCTCACCACGCGGCTGCTGGTGCCGCGCGAGTCCTACGACGCCGCGGTCACCGCCGCGGCGGGTGCGCTCCGCGGCCTGGCTGCCGGTGACCCGACCAACCCGGGAACCGTCTGCGGGCCCGTGATTTCCGAGCGTCAGCGAGCCCGGGTGGAGCGCTATCTCGAGATCGCCCGCACCGAAGGCGGACGGATCGAGGTCGGCGGCGGCAGGCCCGCGGACAAGGAACGCGGGTACTTCATCGAACCGACACTGATCAGCGGACTCGACAACACCGCGACCGTCGCGCAGGAGGAGATCTTCGGGCCCGTGCTCGTCGTGATTCCACACGACGGCGACGACGACGCGATCCGGCTTGCCAACGAATCGCCCTACGGCCTGTCGGGTTCGGTGTGGGGCACCGACCCCGACCGGCTCGACCGGGTCGTCTCGGGGGTACGCACCGGGACCCTGAGCGTCAACGGCGGCCTCTGGTACCACGCGGACGCGCCGTTCGGCGGTTACAAGCAGTCCGGCATCGGCCGGGAGATGGGCGTCGCCGGTTTCGAGGAATACCTCGAAACCAAGCTGATCGCCACCCCCGCCTGACCTCACCGACCCCATTCACACTCAGGAGCTGAACACCATGGCACGTTTCACCGGTCGCACCGCGATCGTCACCGGCGCCGCGCAGGGCATCGGCGCGGTCTACGCGAGCGCACTGGCCGCCGAAGGCGCCAATGTCGTTGTCGCCGACCTCAATGCCGAGCGCGGCGAGGAGGTGGCCAAGCAGATCGTCGCCGACGGCGGGGTCGCCGCCTTCCGTCGCGTCGATGTCGCCGATCCCGAATCCGCTGTCGCACTGGCGGAATTCACCGTCGCCGAGTTCGGCGCGATCAACCACCTGGTCAACAACGCGGCCATCTACGGCGAGATGAAGCTCGATCTGCTGCTCACCGTGCCGTGGGACTACTACAAGAAGTTCATGGGCGTGAACTTCGACGGCGCGCTCAATGTGACGCGCGCGGTCTGGCAGCCGATGATCGCGGCAGGCGGCGGCTCGATCGTCAACCAATCATCCACCGCCGCATGGCTGTACTCGGGGTTCTACGGGCTGGCCAAGGTCGGTATCAACGGCCTCACCCAGCAACTCGCCACCGAGCTGGGTGGTTCGCGGATCAGAGTGAACGCCATCGCGCCCGGCCCGATCGATACCGAGGCCACCCAGACCGTGACGCCGGGAAACATGGTCAAGGACATGGTCAAGCGCATCCCGATCAAGCGGATGGGCACCCCGCAGGACCTGGTCGGCGCCTGCCTGTATCTGCTGTCGGACGAGGCGAGCTGGGTGACCGGCCAGATCCTCAACGTCGACGGCGGGCAGATCATCCGATGACGACCGAATCCGTCAGCGCCCCGGTCGGATTCATCGGACTGGGCAATATGGGCGCGCCGATCGCGCGGCGGCTGCTGGACTGGCCGGGCGGGCTCACGGTCTGCGATGTCAGGCCGGAGGTCATCGAGCCGTTCGTCGACGCGGGTGCGCGTGCGGTCGCCGAGCCGGCGCAGGTCGCGACGCACGCGCGGATCATCTGCGTGACGGTCATCGACGATGCGCAGGTGACCGAGGTGCTCACCGGCCCATCGGGAATTCTGCGTACCGCGGCACCGGGCACGGTGGTCGCCGTGCACTCCACCATCAGTGACCGGACGGCGCAGGAGCTGGCTGCCCGGTGCGCCGAGCACGAGGTCGAATTCGTCGACGCGCCCGTCAGCGGTGGCGCACCCGGCGCGACCCGGGGGAGCCT
>NZ_JBHWZY010000787.1:0-3250 GCF_042727815.1 Nocardia sp. NPDC060220 | reverse complement strand
CACCATCTGGACAGTCAGGTCGTCAGCCCGCATGTCTTTCAGCGACCCTTTACCCGCCCGACCGATCGGGGAACGGGCCACAGCAACTATCACAGCTTCTGGCATCGAATCTCTCCTCTAACTAAGTAAGCGCTTGCTTAGGTCATCGTGCAGCAGGCCACATCACTCGGTCAATAGGAGGTCGGACAGGAGGAATGTCTTCCATGTCACACCGATACGACACAGTGTCGAGGGCCGCCCACGGACGACCCTCGACACCTATTTATCCGATCCGACTCGCGCGATCAGGCCGCAGACAGAGTCGCGACACCGGCGACACCACCCACCACGGCCACGACAGCCGCGATAAGCCCCGCGACAGCGGCGACGGCGGCGAGGTCAGTTGCAGACGATCCCATGATATTTCTCCTTGATCTGATTTTCTTGTGCTGATCTGATTACGTCCCCTGCGAATTATCTGTATCGGCGCTAGTAGTGATGCTCCTTATTTTTCAGTTCGGTCAAACACCGGCAAGGCAAGAGACTTTCCATTCTCGACCACCGGAAGTTCTTCGCGATTACATCGCAAAGCACGGCGAAGATTTCAAAGTTCGATGAACCGCCTCTGCCGTGTGAGATGCAACACTGCCGTCTTTCGGCCGGAATCGGCTACACACTTGTGCACCTACTTGACCGCATCAACGCAGCAAACTGCCCTATTCAGCCGCCAGGCAGTTGCTTCACAATGTCGACACCCCACACCCTCGACGAACCGGCCGGGATATCCGCCGGTCGTCGACACCGAGAACGCGAGCGCAGTCGACATCGCACTTCTCCGGATCGAGTTGAAGGCGATTGATCTCCCACCGCCTGCAACAAAGTGCACCACGAAGTCAGCGAATACGCGGGAACGTGTCGTAGAAGTTCACATTCTTTCGGTGCACTGTGAAAGGAACACCACCGACCATTCGGCCACAGCTCCGCCGACGATGCCACATTGGTCGGCCGCCTTCGCCGATGGGATTGCACCGATGATTGCTGTGACCAACTACGGCTGGGAACCAGTTGTCCCGCCGCCGACTATCACGAAATCGCTTGTGAGCGGAGTGTGGTGATGGCTGGTCCGGCCGCATCCTGGAATACGATCGTGGCATTGCGGGCGCGTGACCTCGACTACCTCGGCCATGTCACCTCGTCGGTCTATCTCGGGCTGCTCGAGGAGGCGCGAGTGGAATGGCTGAGCCCCGCCTTCCCTGAGGACCGCAAACCGACCTACGTTGTGGCCAAGCAGGAGATCACCTTTCACCGCGAGATCCTGCCGATCGACGGGCCGGTCCGAATTTCGATTCGCGCCGAGGTCGTGGACGAGACCCGCTACCGCGTCTTCGAACAGATCTCCGGAAACACCGGCCATCTCCACGCCTCCTCGATAGCCCTGCTCGTCGCATGGGACCGCGACCGTCGCCGACCCCGGCAGTTGTCCACTGCTGAACGCGAATTCGTCAGCCGCCATCCCACAGACTGTGCTGACCGCCGATCGGCCTCCTCGTAGCCGAGGTTTGATCGGACGCCTCCTACCGGCGCGCGTTCCGCCGACTTGCCCCCGTACATGTCACGCTGCACACCCTGAGGAAATTCATGCCCACACCCATGTCCCGCCGCGATCTGGAGTTCCTGCTCTTCGAGTGGCTCGAGGTCGAATCGCTGACCAGCCGTGAGCGTTTCGCCGACCACTCGCGCGATACCTTCGACGCGGTACTGGATCTGAGCGCGGACATCGCACAGAAGTGCTTCGCGCCTGTGAACAAGACGGGCGACAGGAACGCGCCGTACATCGGCGCAGCGGGCGAGGTCGTGCTGCCGAGCGAGATCAGTGAAGGCCTTACACAATTCCGCAACGCCGGGCTCATCGCGGGGTCCTTCGACGAAACGTTGGGCGGCATGCAGTTGCCGACGGTCGTCAATCGCGCGGCGATGACCTGGTTCCAAGCCGCCAACGCGGCGATGACCTCCTACTATTTCCTCACCGCCGCCAATGCCGGTCTGCTGGCGGAGTACGGCACCGCCGAACAAATCGAGACCTGGGTCCGTCCGATGCTCGACGGACGTTTCACCGGCACGATGTGCTTGTCCGAACCGCAAGCCGGGTCGTCGCTGGCCGACATCACCACCAAAGCCGTCGCGATGCCGGACGGCACCTACCGGATCACCGGTACCAAGATGTGGATCTCGGGCGGTGACCACGAGCTGACCGCCAACATCGTTCACCTGGTCCTGGCCAAGGTCCCCGGCGGTGGAACAGGGGTGAAGGGCATTTCGCTGTTCATCGTGCCCAAGTACCTCGCCGACGGAACGCGCAACGACGTCGCGCTGGTCGGTCTCAACCACAAGATGGGCAACCGCGCCACCACGAACGCACTGCTCAACTTCGGCGATGGAACCTTCACCCCCACTGCGGAATCCGGCGCGGTCGGGTACCTCGTCGGGACCGAACACCGTGGATTGACCTACATGTTCCACATGATGAACGAAGCCCGCATCGGTGTCGGCCTGCTGGCCACAGCGCTGGGGTACGCCGGCTACCTGGCCTCTCTGGAATACGCCCGCACTCGCGTTCAAGGCAGGCCGATCGATGCCGCTGCCCCTGCGGACAGCAAGCCGGTCACCATCATCGAACACGCTGACGTCAAGCGGATGCTCCTGGCCCAGAAGTCCTACGTCGAAGCCGCCTTGGCGCTCGGGCTCTACTGCAGCAAGCTCGTCGACGAAGCGGCTACGACGACCGGTGCCGAGCAGGATCGAGCGAACCTGCTCCTCGACGTTCTCACTCCCATCACGAAGAGCTGGCCGTCGCAGTGGTGTCTGGAGGCGAACAGTCTCGCGATCCAGGTCCACGGCGGCTACGGATACACCACGGAGTTCGATGTCGAGCAGTACTACCGCGACAACCGGCTCAATCCCATCCACGAAGGGACACACGGCATCCAGGGGCTGGACCTGTTGGGGCGCAAGGTGACGATGCACGGCGGTGCCGGCCTGGTCCTGCTCTCGGACATCATCGGCGCGACCATCGACCGAGCCGCGACCGAGCCCGCCCTCTCGACCTATGCCGACGATCTGGGCAAGGCCCTGAAGCAGTTGGTCGCGGTCACCGGCCGGATCTGGGCGGCCGACGATCGTGGCGCCTCGCTGGCCAACGCCAGCATCTATCTCGAAGCCGCCGGACACATCGACGCTGGACGCGATCCTCGCCGCGGGCGCCGAGAAGGCC
>NZ_JBHWZY010000786.1:0-3270 GCF_042727815.1 Nocardia sp. NPDC060220 | reverse complement strand
CCATGACCGCCCCCAGCGGCTGGACCTACATCACCGTCGTCGCCGACGCCGACAAGCCGCTGCCCACGGTCGCCAACAAGGAGAGCGCCGAACTGGCCTGGGTCCCTGAGGACGAGGTCGCCGATCTGCCGTTGCATCCCGGCTTCGCCGTCGCCTGGATCGAACTGCGCGCGGTGCCGTTGCGCGTGCGCCTGGACGCCGACGCCGAGCTCGCGGAAGCGCTACCCCGCACAGTCGAACTGCCCGACCAGGGCTTCTTCTGGCTGCACGCGCGGGCCGACGGCCCCGGCGTCGAAGTCGTTCTCGACGGTGAGCCCACCGAAGGCCCGGTCCTCACCCGGGCAGACGTTCTCGCCTGAGTCCGGACCACCGCCTCCTCGACCCGACTGCGCACATCGGCACACGGCAGCCGCGCCGGTCGTGGGGCTCAGTCAGCGGCGAGGAGCGCTTGCTTCAGTTCGCGAGCCGCGGCTTCCGGATCGGCGGCTTCGGTGATCGCGCGGACGACGACCACGCGGCGGGCACCGGCGGCCAGCACCTCGGGGAGTCGTTGCACGTCGACGCCGCCGATGGCGAACCAGGGGAGGGTGGGATGGGACTCGGCGGTCGAGCGGACGAAGTCGACGCCCGCGGCCTGGCGGCCGGGCTTGGTCGGCGTGGTCCAGATCGGGCCGGTGCAGAAGTAGTCGAGGTGGCCGTCGATCGCGGCCAGACTCGCCTGGTTGCGGTTGTGGGTGGAGCGGCCGATCACCACATCGGGGCCGAGGACGCGTCGCGCGTAGGACGGCGGCAGGTCTCCTTGGCCGAGGTGCAGCACATCGGCGCCCGCGGCGAGTGCGATATCGGCGCGATCGTTCACCGCGAGCAAGGCGCCGTGGCGCCGGGTCGCGGCCTTGATCTCGGCGAGCGCACCGAGCTCGGCCTTCGCCTCGAGCGGCCCGAATTCGGCCTCGCCCGGTGATCCCTTGTCCCTGAGCTGCACGATGTCGACTCCGCCTGCCAGCGCCGCGTCGACGAAGCGGGACAGATCACCTTTTTCCCGCCGCGCATCGGTGCACAGATACAGCAGTGCACTCGACAGGCGCTCCCTTGGCGGGACGGAACGGTTCGGATGGGAGGGCTGCACGTTCTCGACGGTAGTCGCGCTACCGTTGGAGTGCGAACGCCGTGGCGGGCGGTAGGCGAAAAAGACAGGTGGAACGGGATGCGAACTCTGGCGGTCGTTGGCGGCGGCGCCGTCGGACTTGCTGTCGCATGGCGGGCCGCCGAGGCGGGCTGGACGGTCACCGTCTACGACCCCGAACCCGCGCGCGGCGCCTCCTTCGTGGCCGGTGGAATGCTGGCGCCGCTGTCGGAAGGCTGGCCGGGGGAGGACCGGGTGCTCGCCTTCGGCGCGGCCGCGCTGGCGCAGTGGCCCGCTTTCGCCGAACGGCTCCGAGCGGTCTCGGGTGAATCGATGTTCGTGGCCGAGGAGACGCTCACCGTCGCCCTCGACAGCGCCGATGTCACGGACCTTCGCACCGTCTCGGACTGGCTGGCCGGCTTCGGTCACGATCTGCGGGTGCTCGATCGTGCGGGAGTCCGCGCGCTGGAACCCGCGCTCGCGCGCACCGTCCGCGCCGGCCTGCACGCGAAAACCGAACCCGCCGTCGACAATCGGCGCGTACTGCGTGCGCTCCGATCCGCCTGCGCCGGAGCCGGTGTCGAGATCCGTGCCGAAGCCGTTGCCGCGCTGGATGAGCTACCGCACGACCGGATAGTCCTCGCGGCGGGCGCCCGCTCCGCCGAGCTCTGGCCCGGCCTGCCGGTGCGCCCGGTGAAGGGTGAAATCCTCCGGTTGCGTCGCAGGCCCGGCGTCAGCCCGCCACCGACCAGGGTGATCCGCGCCCGGGTCCACGGCAGGCAGGTCTACCTGGTTCCCCGCGAAGACGGAATCGTTGTCGGTGCAACACAATACGAGGCGGGCTTCGACACCACCGTCACCGTCGGCGGTGTCCGTGACCTGATCGCCGACGCCGAAACCATCCTGCCCGGCATCGCCGAATACGAACTGGCCGAAGCGAACGCGGGCTCGCGGCCGGGAACTCCCGACAACCTGCCGCTGCTCGGCCACCTCGACGACCGGGTCGTCGCTGCCACCGGTCACGGCCGTAACGGCATGCTCACCCTCGCGCTCACCGCGGCGGTCGTGCCCGCGCTGCTCGACGGCGAGACCCCCGTGGTCGTCGAAGCCGCAGCACCTCAACGTTTTCCGGCATCGCAGATGCCATCTCTGTTGCAAGGAGGAGTTCGATGACCTCGACCATTCCGATCGGCGTCACCGTCAACGGTGTCGACCACGAGTTCCCCGAGCCGCTCAGCGTCCGTGAACTGCTGGCCAAGCTCGAATTGCCCTGCCAGGGTGTGGCATTGGCGGTCGACGGCGCGGTCTTCTCGAAGTCGCGCTGGGACGAGCCGGTCGGGCGCGGCTGGACCATCGAGGTGCTCACGGCGGTGCAGGGTGGCTGAGTCGCCGTTGCGGATCGCCGACAAGGAGTTCGGCTCCCGCCTGATCATGGGCACCGGGGGCGCCGAAAACCTCGCCGTCCTCGAACAGGCGCTGATCGCCTCGGGCACCGAGCTCACCACCGTCGCCATGCGCCGGGTCGACGCCGCGGGCGGCACCGGCGTGCTCGACCTGCTCAAGCGCCTCGACATCACCCTGCTGCCCAACACCGCGGGCTGTCGCACCGCCGCCGAAGCCGTACTCACCGCCCAGCTGGCCCGTGAGGCGCTCGACACCAACTGGGTCAAGCTCGAGGTGGTCGCCGACGACCGCACCCTGCTGCCGGACCCGTTCGAGCTCCTCGACGCCGCCGAGAAGCTCGTCGACGACGGTTTCGTCGTCCTGCCGTACACCAACGACGACCCGATCCTCGCCCGCCGCCTCGAAGAAGCGGGCTGTGCCGCGGTGATGCCGCTCGGCTCCCCGATCGGCACGGGCTTGGGCATCGGCAACCCCCACAACATCGAGATGATCGTCGCCGCCGCCGGGGTCCCCGTGATCCTCGACGCGGGCATCGGCACCGCCAGCGACGCCGCTCTCGCCATGGAACTCGGCTGCTCGGCAGTCCTGCTCGCTACCGCCGTGACCAGGGCGAAAGAGCCCGAACTCATGGCGTCGGCCATGTCGGCCGCCGTGCGTGCGGGCTATCTGGCCAGGCAGGCGGGCCGTATCCCCCAGCGTTTCTGGGCTCAGGCTTCTTCCCCAGCCGTCTAAGGGTCGAAGGT
>NZ_JBHWZY010000785.1:0-3271 GCF_042727815.1 Nocardia sp. NPDC060220 | reverse complement strand
GTCAACGCACCCCCGACCACCGGATCGGCCAGGGTGAGCCCAGCGATTCTCGCGCTTGGGCCGAGTTCGTTGACAGGAACACTCCAGCTCGGATAAGTTAACACCCATTCTCAATAAGTTAATCATGATTCTCGCCGGATGCAAAGAGGCCATGGGTTCCCCGCAACCGGCGCAGAACTCCCGAGCGGAGAGAGGCTCAATGCTGCGCACCCGATTCACCGAGGCATTCGGTGTCGAGCACCCCATCGTGCAGGGCGGGATGATGTGGGTCGGCCGTGCCGAACTCGCGGCCGCGGTCTCAGAGGCCGGTGGACTCGGCATCATCACCGGCCTGACCCAGCCGACCCCGCAGGCACTGCGCGAGGAAATCGCTCGGACCAGGGATCTCACCGACAAACCGTTCGGTGTGAATCTGACGATCCTGCCTTCGATCACGCCGCCGCCCTACGCGGAGTACCGCCAGGCGATCATCGATGGGGGCGTCCCGATCGTCGAGATCGCCGGCGGCAACCCGGCGACCCACCTGCCCTACCTCAAAGACGCGGGCATCAAGGTGCTGCACAAGTGCACCAGCGTCAAGCACGCGCTCAAGGCCCAGCAGGTCGGCGTCGACGCGGTGAGTATCGACGGCTTCGAATGCGCCGGTCATCCCGGCGAGAACGACACACCGGGCTTGGTCCTGATTCCCGCCGCCGCGCGCGAGATCGAGATCCCGATGATCGCCTCCGGCGGCATCGCCGATGCTCGCGGGTTGGTCGCCGCGATGGCGCTGGGCGCGGACGGCGTCAATATGGGTACCAGGTTTCTGTGCACGGTCGAATCGCCCATCGCGCACGTGGTCAAGGAACAGATCGTCGCCAACACCGAGCTCGACACCAAGCTGATCTTCCGGACCTTGAACAACACCGCCCGGGTCGCCGATAACGCCGTCAGCCGCCAGGTCGTCGAGATCGAGCGCGGCGGTGGCACGTTCGACGATGTCCGTGAACTCGTCGCGGGCGCGCGCGGCCGCAAGGTCTACGAGGACGGTGACCTCGACGCGGGCATCTGGAGCGTCGGCCAGTGCCAGGGCTTGATCCACGACATCCCCACCTGCGCGGATCTGGTGGCGCGGATCGTGCGCGAGGCCGAGACCCTCATCGCGGGACGTCTGGCACAGTCGATCGTCGAAACGGTGGCCCGATGAGCGAGAGCATTCTGGTCGAGGAAGAAGGCGGCGTCCTGCGCCTGACGATCGACCGCCAAGCACGGCTGAACGCGATCGATCTCGAGGCGATGACCGAACTGGGCGATCTCGTCGGCGCTGCCCCGGCTCGGCCTTCGGTTCGGGTGATCGTGCTGACCGGCGCGGGCAAGGCGTTCTGCACCGGCGCCGACCTGGCCGCAGCCGCGGCCGCGGGCGGCAACGAGGCCTCACCGCAGGTCGTGATGGACACCGCCAACGCGCTGATCCGCGCGATCATCGCCTCGCCGCTTCCCGTCATCGCGCGGGTCAACGGGCCGGCCGCCGGCGTCGGCGCGTCGATCGCACTGGCCGCCGATCTCGTGTACGCGGCCGACAGCGCCTACCTGCTGCTGCCGTTCACCTCGATCGGGCTGATGCCCGACGGCGGAGCAACCGCGGTCGTCGCCGCAGCCATGGGTCGTGCCAGGGCCGCGGAAATGGCGCTGCTCGGCGCCCGATTGCCCGCCGCCGACGCCGCTGCGGCGGGCTTGATCACCCGGTGTGTACCCGCCGCCGAACTCGACGCTCAGATCGACGCCGTTGCCGCCCAACTCGTGGCGGGTCCTCGCCGTGCGCTGCAACTGACGAAAGCTGCCATCAACGCAGCGACGCTGACCGAACTCGACGCCGCGCTCACGCGGGAGAAGGACGGACAGATCGAGCTGCTGACCTCCGCGGACTTCCTCGAAGGAATGACCGCGATGCTGACCCGTCGCGCGCCGAACTTCACCGGCGCCGTGCATCCGATCGCCGAACCGGCCTAACCCTTCCCGCGCCTTCGAGGAGACGACGATGTCCACAGAACCCCTGCGCTCGCGCCGCAATCACTGGATGAACCAGATCGCGATCCATGCCACCACCATCCCGGACGCTCCCGCCTTGCGCTACCTCGGCAAGACCACCAGCTGGGGTGAACTGCACTGGCGGGTGGAACGGTTGTCCGACGCGCTCGATCGCCGTGGCGTCAAGGCCGGCGACCGCGTGATGATCTTGATGCTCAACAACATCGAGTACCTCGAATCGGTATTCGCGATCAACACTCTGGGCGCTATCGCGGTGCCGGTGAATTTCCGGCTCACTCCGCCCGAGATCGCCTTCCTGGTCGCCGACAGCGGCGCCGCGGTGATCATCACCGACGCGGTGCTCGCCCCGCTGGCCACGGCGGTGAGCGCCCAGTCCCCCGATCTGCGTACTCACATCGTGGTCGGCGCACCGACCGGCGACGGTGTCCTCGGCTACGAGGACCTCATCGCCGAGACCGGCGAACCGCACGAGCCGCGCGACATCGCCGAGGACACCGCAGCTCTCATCATGTACACCTCCGGCACCACCGGAAACCCCAAGGGCGCGGTCCTGACCCACCTGAACATGAGCTCGCAGGCGCTCACCTGTATCCGCGCCATGCGCTACAGCTCCGACGACATCGCCTTCTGCGCGTCGCCGCTGTTCCACATCGCCGGCTTGGGCAGCATCGCATCGTGTTTCGTACTCGGTGCGTTGACGGTGATCCATCCGCTCAAGGCGTTCGATGCGGCCGAGGTGCTCGATGCCTGGGAGAGCGAGCGCGCGACCTCGGTGTTCCTGGTGCCCGCCCAGTGGCAGGTAGTGTGCGCCGATCCGACTGTCGCACAGCGTGATCTGCGGCTGCGAGTGATCAGCTGGGGCGCGGCTCCGGCCTCCGACACCGTGCTGCAGGCCATGGCGCAGACCTTCCCGAACGCGCTCAACGTGGCGGTCTTCGGGCAGACCGAGATGTCGCCGATCACCTGCGTCCTCGACGGCGAGGACGCGATCCGCAAGCTCGGCTCTGTCGGCAAGCCGATTCCCACCATCGCCACCCGAGTCGTCGACGACGAGATGAACGATGTCGCCCAGGGTGAGATCGGCGAAATCGTCTATCGCGGACCGACTTTGATGCGCGAGTACTGGAACAACCCGCGCGCGACCGCCGACGCGTTCGCGGGCGGCTGGTTCCACTCCGGTGATCTCGTGCGCCTCGACGAGGAAGGCTTCGTCTACGTCGTCGACCGCAAGAAGGACATGATC
>NZ_JBHWZY010000784.1:0-3274 GCF_042727815.1 Nocardia sp. NPDC060220 | reverse complement strand
AGTCCTACGCCGTGCACCCCGGGGTCTCGGCCACGGACCTGTTCGCCCGCACCGAGACCCCCCTCGACAAGGTCAGCAAGCCGTTCATCAAGCTCATCGGCCACCCGCCGCACAAGGCCGCCCACTCCACCTTGTTCGCGGCCACCGAGCCGGACGCCGACCCCACCGTGTACTGGGGCCCCAACCGGCTGATGCAGTCGCAGGGACCGGTCGAGGCGTGCCCGTCGAGCAAGATCTCGCGCAACCCCGAGCTGCTGCGCAGGCTGTGGGAGGAATCCGAGCGGATGACCGGGATCAGCTACAAGTTCTGATCATCCGCACTGCGTGACCGTGAGCACGATCTTGCCGCGGGTGCGCTGATTGTCGCTGATCTCGTGGGCCTTGCCCACGAGTTCCAGTGGCAGAACCGTTTCCACGTGCGGTCGCAGCGCACCGCTTTCGACGAGGTTCGCGAGAGCGCGCAGACCCGCGCCGTCGGCTTCGACGATCATGAACCCGGCCCGCAGGCCGAGCGGGCGGGCGACCTCCACCAGGGCCGCTTCCGCCGGGGAGGCCAGCGACACGATGATGCCGCCGGGCCGGAGGGTTCGCAGCGAGCGCGGGCCGTATTCGCCGCCGATGGTGTCGACGACGATGTCGATGCCGTCGGCCGCGTCGACGAAATCTGTTGCGGTGTAATCGATCACCTCATCGGCGCCGAGGTCGCGGACGAAGTCGTGATTGTCGGCCCGCGCCGTGGCGACGACGTACGCACCGCGCGCCTTGGCGATCTGCACCGCGACATGCCCGACCCCGCCCGCGGCGGCATGAATCAGGACCCGGTGGCCGGGCCGCACGTCGGCGGTGTCGACCAGCGCCTGCCAGGCGGTGAGCGCGACGAGCGGCAGCGCGGCGGCTTCGACGTGGGTGAGATTCGACGGCTTGCGCGCGAGGTGGCGGGCCGGTGCGGTGACGTACTCGGCGTAGGCGCCCGCGGCGCGCGGCTGACGCGGCATGCCGAAGACCTCGTCGCCCGGCGCGAACAGGGTGACACCGACGCCGACGGCCTCGACCACACCGGACACATCCCAGCCCAGCGGTGCGATCGCGCCGAGCAGTCCGCCGGTGGCGCGGTGCCAGGAATCGGTCGGGTTCACCCCGGCCGCGTGCACGCGGATCAGCACTTCGGCCGGTCCGGGGCTCGGCTTGTCGACCTCGATCACCCGCAGGACCTCGGGTCCGCCGAAGGTGTCCTGACCGATTGCCCGCATGGCGCTTCTCCCTGTGTCTCCCAGGCCGTTTCGCTGCGAACCGGCCGCGTGAAGTCCACGATGCCGGGTGCGCGAATCATCGACGAGTGGCAAGAAAGCCAATATGTGTAAGAATCTTGCCATGCATCGCGTGGTGGTTCTGGCGCTGAACGGGGTCTATCCGTTCGAATTGGGAATTCCCGCCCGGATCTTCGGCACGGCGACCGATCCCGACGGCGCCGCGCTCTACGACGTGCGCACCTGCAGCCTCGACGGAGCCCCGGTCTCGACCAACGCCGACTTCACCATCGCCGTCGAATACGACAGCAGCGCGCTCGCCGAGGCCGACACTGTGGTGATCCCGCCCTTCTCCGCGTGTGACGCCCCCGAGGAGGAGTGGATGCCCGCCGACCTGGCCGATGCGCTGGGTCGACTCCGGCCGGATACCCGCATCGTGTCGATCTGCACCGCGGCGTTCGTCCTGGCCGCCCTCGGCTTGCTCGACGACCGCCCCGCGACCACGCACTGGCGACAAGCCGATCGGTTCCGCACTCTGTTCCCGCAAGTCAGGATGGATGCCGACGTGCTGTTCGTCGACGAAGGACGCATCCTCACCGCGGCGGGCAGCGCCGCCGGCATCGACGCCTGCCTGCACCTGCTGCGCCGCGATCACGGCAGCGCGGTCGCCAATCAGGTCGCCCGCCTGTGCATCGTGCCGCCGTGGCGCGAAGGCGGACAGGCCCAGTTCATCGACCGGCCGATCCCCGAACCCAGCACCGCGACGACCGCCGCCACCCGCGCGTGGGCCATGACCCACCTGGATCGCCCGCTCCCGCTCACCGAACTCGCCGCCCACGCTCGTATGAGCGTGCGCACCTTCTGCCGCCGATTCCGCGAGGAAACCGGCCTCCCACCCGGCCAATGGCTGACGCAGCAACGCGTCGACCACGCCCGCCACCTCCTCGAAGCCACCGACCTCCCCATCGACCGCGTCGCCGCCGACGCGGGCCTCGGCACCGCCGCTTCCCTGCGCCAGCACCTGTCCGCCGCCATCGGCGTCTCCCCCACCGCCTACCGCCAGACCTTCCAGGCCGGGACCTCGCGCCCGCGCGCCACCCGGACTACTGTGCTGTGACGCCTGACTCCGCGGTTGACTCCGGCCGCGACCTGCTCCTACGTGCTCTGTAGTAGGCGGGTACCGTGGAGCGCGTGTCCGTTCCACCTCCTCGCCCGGCGCACAATCGACCGGCCCTGATCGCGCTGGTCTGCGTCGTCGCGCTGGGCTGCCTGGCGCTGGCCTGGTGGCAGTGGGAACGGTTCGAATCGTCGTCGGGAACCGGCCAGAATCTCGGTTACGCACTGCAGTGGCCGCTGTTCGCCGGGTTCGCGGTGTTCGCCTATGTGCGGTTCGTGCGGCTGGAACGCGAGGCCGAGGAGCCCGCGTCGCCGCGTCCGGGCAAGGCCGAGGCGCCGCGCGAGATCCCCGCGGGCATCCTGCCCGAACGCCCCAAGGCCGCGAAGTCCGACGACCCGGAAACGGCCGCCTACAACCAGTACCTGGCGCAACTGCACGCCAGCGACATCGATGCGCAGGTCCGCACCGCCGGCTTGCATTCCCCCGAGAGGAACGCCGGGTGACCGACAACACCACCACCACACCGTCGCCGGACGAAGCCACCGCCGCCCCCGCGGGCAGCGCCCCCACCGCCAAGATCACCTCGGCCCTGCAGCGCTACCGCGTACTCGCCTGGGTCACCGGCCTGTGGCTGCTGCTGCTCACCGTCGAGATGATCGCCAAGTACGGCTTCGACGTCGACACCCCCAGCTGGATCGCGGTCGTGCACGGCTGGGTGTACTTCGCCTATCTGCTGGTCACCGCCGACCTCGCCGTGAAGGTCCGCTGGCCCATCGGCCGCACCGTCGGCACCCTCGTCGCCGGCACCATCCCGCTGCTGTCGTTCTTCGTCGAGCACCGCAACGCCAAAGACGTGAAGCAGCAGTACAGCCTCTGACTTGCACGAAAAGCGCCGCCGCCCCGGTAATCC
>NZ_JBHWZY010000783.1:0-3277 GCF_042727815.1 Nocardia sp. NPDC060220 | reverse complement strand
GGTGATGGTGCCACCGGTGAAGTCGCTCTGCTTGCCTCCGGCGATGGTCTTCTCGTCGCTCGTCGGGTAGCCCAGCGTGCCGTTGGCGCCGCCGTTCTCCTCCCAGGCCTCGCGGATGTCACCCCACACGATGTGGGCGCCGGTATCCTTGCTCCAGTAGATGGTGCCGCCGGTGAAGTCCTGGTACTCGCCGCCGTCGGGGCCGGATTCCTGGGCTTCCTCCGGTGCGCCGAGCGGGCTGCTGGCGCCGCCGGCCGCCACGTACTTCTTGTACACCTCGCCGGCGATCACGATGTCACCGTTCGGGGTGGAGACGGTGGTCGATTCGCCCGCCGCCCCGCTGGTGGTGGCCGCGCCTGACGTTGTCTCGGAACCGGAGGTGGTTTCCGAACCGGGGGTGGTGGTCATCCCGCCCATCCCGGGCTCGGTGGTGGCGCTGCCACCCGGGGCGCCGATCGCGGAGGTCACCGAGGCGACGGCGTCGTTTGCCTTGTCCTTGTCGTCATCGCTGCAGCCGGCAGCGAGCAGCAGACCCGCCGCGGCCAGGACCGCGGCGCTCCCGGCAGCAGTACGTCGAGCGAAGTGGTTCATATCCATCCTCTCGCGAGTGGCCCCCGGGGGTGCCCCCGGAATGGAGCCTGGCCGACATCCGCAACGGCCCGGCGGAACAGTGTTCGCCGAGCCGTTGCTGGATTGGTGTCGGAGCGGATATTACCCACTGTTTGCGGTAATCAAACGGATTCCGGCCGCGACGCGGCCCGATTGCCGACGATTACGCGTTCGGTCCGTACTCCTCGAGCATCTCGGTGACCAGCGCCGCGATCGGCGAGCGCTCACTGCGGGTGAGGGTGATGTGCGCGAAAAGCGGGTGTCCCTTGAGCTTTTCGATCACCGCGGCCACACCGTCGTGCCTGCCGACCCGCAGATTGTCGCGCTGGGCGACATCATGGGTGAGCACCACCCGAGAACCCGTGCCGAGGCGGCTCAGCACCGTCAGCAGCACATTGCGCTCGAGCGACTGCGCCTCGTCGACGATTACGAACGAATCGTGCAGCGACCGCCCTCGAATGTGGGTCAGCGGCAGCACTTCGAGCATGTCGCGACTGAGCACCTCCTCGAGCACCTCGCGGCTGGCCAGCCCGTCGAGCGTGTCGAAGACGGCCTGCGCCCACGGGCCCATCTTCTCGCTCTCCGAACCCGGCAGATAGCCCAGTTCCTGCCCGCCCACCGCGTACAGCGGCCGGAACACGACCACCTTGCGCTGGGTGCGCCGCTCGAGCACCGCCTCGAGTCCGGCGGTCAACGCCAAAGCCGACTTGCCGGTACCGGCGCGCCCACCCATCGACACGATCCCGATGCTCTCGTCGAGCAGCAGATCGAGGGCGATGCGCTGTTCGGCCGAACGCCCGTGCAGCCCGAAGGCCTCCCGCTCCCTGACCAGCTGGATCCGCTTGTCCGCGGTAACCCGGCCCAGCGCGCTCGAGCTGGAGCCCAGCAACCGAACACCGGTGTGGCACGGCAACTCTCGCGCATCGTCGAGGTCGATCACCGAATCGGTGTAGAGCTGGTCGATCTGCGCGCCCGCGACGTCGAGTTCCACCATCCCGCTCCAGCCGGAGGTCACCACGTCCTGCGCGTGGTACTCGTCGGCGGACAAGCCGACCGCGCTCGCCTTGACGCGCAGCGGGATGTCCTTCGACACCAGCACCACGTCCTCGCCCTCGGCCGAGAAGTTCAGCGCGCAGGCCAGGATGCGGGAATCGTTGGTGTCGGAACGGAATCCGGCGGGTAGCACCGACGAATCGGTGTGGTTGAGCTCTACCTGCAGGGTGCCGCCGTCGGTGCCGATGGGCAGCGCCTGGTCGAGCCTGCCGTGCTGCACACGCAGGTCGTCGAGCATGCGCAGAGCTTCGCGGGCGAACCAGCCGAGCTCGTGGTGGTGCCGTTTCGCCTCCAACTCACTGATCACGACCAGGGGCAGGACCACACTGTGTTCCCCGAACCGGGTGACGGCCCAGGGATCCGACAGGAGTACAGAGGTATCTACGACGAAAGTCTTGCGACCGGAACGTGAGGGGCGAGCCCCTTTCTTCGAGGCCGAATTGCTCGAGGCCGAGGCCGAGGCCGTGTGCTTCGCGGAAGCGGAAACGGAGCGTGCAGCAGTCACGGTGGGCTCCTTATGTGTTCGCACGGCACCCGTGCGAACGATCTCGCTGGACCGGTCCGTCCTTGTGGGCGTTTGACGCTGAGTCAACCGCCACGAGGGCCAGGTGCCGGCCCTCTCGCACTGAATAGCTCAGTCACGGTCAGGACCTCCCGTACGAATCACACCGACGCGACTCGCATCACCGACGCTACCGCCGAATTCGTAGCCGCGCTGCTGGACCGGCACACGTGTCCGTGAATTTGTCGTTAACCGGCACTGTCGCGACGGATCCGGCACGTGTGCGCCACCGAGGGCTAGAGTCGATGACATGGCCGAAGACCAGGATCTGGAGAAGCTGTCGTCGAAGGAACTGCACGATCGCGCGGTGAAGACGGCCGTGCGCCACGGCGACGTGAAGTTCCTGTGGGAACTGCTGAAGTCGATTCCGGCGGCCCAGGCCGAGGCGGGCGACCTCGGCGAGAGCTCGGCCGACATCAAGTACGTGCTGCCGATGCTCGACGACTACTTCCACGCGGGCGACGGCAAACTAGCCGACGTGCTGCGCCCGACCTACCTGGAGTACCTGCGCAAGCACGGATAGTTCAGCGGCCGGTGATCGCCTTCACCACGCCGACAACGGCGCCGCGCAGGACGTTGCCCTTACTGAAGTGGTCGTCCCACAGCACGATTCGGCCGTCGCGCAGTTCGAAGGTGCCGCTCACCCAGAAGCCGATGCGCACCGGGCCCACGTGCAGGTAGTCGGTGCGGTCGGTGAGCACGATGTCGCCGTCGGCGGCGATGTGGTGGATCTCCGCGGAGAACCCGAGCTTCGGTCGATCCAGGCCGCGCAACAACGCCGCGACCCGATTCTTGCCGCGCACGGTCGGCAGCGAGGCGTTCTTCCAGACGATCGCGGGATCGAGCAGATCCAGCGCCTCGTCGACCGCGCTGAGTTCGAGTGCGTTGAAGAACTCGCGAACGATGGTGACAGCGGGCTCCGGCAGTTCCGGCTGGTCGGTCATGAGATGAGCCTAGGGTGCCGATCGCGGCCGGGCCAGGGGTCAGCTCAGTTTCGCTGATCGATCAGGACGGCGAGACCGTCGAGGATGCGTTCGACACCGAAACGCAGGG
>NZ_JBHWZY010000782.1:0-3288 GCF_042727815.1 Nocardia sp. NPDC060220 | reverse complement strand
GCCCACATCGCTACCGAGAACCTGCCCGAACTCAGCGCGATGCTGCCCGACCTGATCGTCTCCGACGTCCTCACCGCGGGCGGCGGGATGGCGGCCGAACGGCTGGGCCTGCCGTGGGTCGAGTTGTCACCGCACCCGCTCTACCTGCCGTCGAAAGCCTTGCCGCCCATCGGTAGTGGCCTGGCGCCGGGGGAGGGTATGCGTGGCCGGATGCGCGACGGTGTCCTGCGCACGATGACCGCGCGCGCGGTCCGCAACGGACATCGTCAGCGTTCGGCGGCCCGCGAAACCATCGGCCTGCCCGCCGAGGACCCCGGTCCCGCCGCGCGCCTGGTCGCCACCCTGCCCGCGCTGGAGATGGACCGCCCGGACTGGCCTGCCGACACCCACGTCGTCGGGCCGCTGCTGTGGGAACCGACCGATGCCGTGCTTGCGCTGCCCCCCGGCGATGCGCCGTTGGTGATGGTGGCGCCGTCGACCGCGCACACCGGCGTCGCCGATATGGCCGATATCGTCCTGTCCGGCCTGGCCGGACTCGGTGTGCGCGCGGCCATCTCGACCCTCGATACGCCGCCCGCCGATCTTCCCGACTGGGCCACCGCCGGCCTGGGCCGCCAGGACGAACTGCTCACGCACGCCGCGGTCGTCGTTGGTGGTGGTGGACACGGCCTGCTCGCCAAATCCCTGTCCGCGGGCGTGCCGGTGGTGACCGTCCCCGGCGGCGGTGACCAGTGGGAACTCGCCAATCGGGCGGTGCGACAGGGTAGTTCGGTGCTCGTGCGACCGCTCACGCCCGAGGCGGTCGGTGCCGCGGTGCGTCAGGTACTCGACGACCCCGCCTATGCCGAAGCGGCTGGGCACGCCGCCGCCGGTCTGGCGGAAGTCGAAGACCCGGTCCAGATCTGTCACGACGCCGCGAAGCGGTAGTTCGACCCCGGTCCGGCCGAGTTCGAGGGCCTGGTCCCGGTCTGTCGCGACGCTGCGAAAGCGGTAGTTCGCCGCCGGATCCCGTCCGTCGTGCGTCTCTGGGCGTTAGCTCAGACGAGTCGGAGAGTGGCCCTGAGCAGGGTGCGCTCGGACGATCCTGGGTGTCGCGACGGGGGTGCGCTGAGCGGGGCCCTGTCGGCTCTGGTCCAGCGCGAGTATCTTGGGCAACGTGCGATTGACCGAATTCCAGGAGCTGATGCACACCGAGTTCGGCGTGGCGCGCGCCGACGCCATGCTGACCGATCACGTGATACCCCAGCTGGGGCACACGGGGGCGGTGGCGATCGACAATGGTGTCGACCCACGCGACGTCTGGCGGGCGCTGTGTGCCGACTTCGACGTACCTCCGAACCGGTGGTGACCAGGAAATGGCCGTGACAGCGCAGAACCCGGACACGCGACCGTATCGGTTCGACGAGCGGCTGCGGATGATCCCGGTCGACGCCGAAACCCTCGCGGCCAGGGTCGCCCTCGCCGACCCGCACGATTTTCCCGGCCTGCGCAGGCTCGGCATCGCGCTGATGCTGCTGGGGCGCTACGACGAGGCCCTCGACCGGCTCGATCAGGCCCTGGAACTGGCCGACACCGAGCGGCGCCGGATCACCGTCTGGATCAACCTGGCCGATGTCTACCGCTATCACGGCGAGCCGGGGCACGCCGAGATCCTCTACCGCCGGGCGCTGCACGCCAGCCGCGCGCTCGACCCCGAGCTCGTCTCCTTCGCCGCCCACCACCTGGGCAAGTCACTGGCCGAACAGCACCGTCCGCTGGAGGCGCGCGAGCTGCTCAACGAGGCCATGCGGCTGCGGGTGGCCGACGGCGATTCCGAACTCATCGAGTCCACCCGCGCGGCCCTCGACCATCTCGACGAGCTGGCCGTGCCGCTGCCGCCGGTGGTCGAGGAGCTCCTCGGGCCGGTGCCGGAGTGGTCCGACGATCACGAGGGCTGTGACGGGAACCTGGTGCGGTCGGGTGAGTACTGGATCAAGCGTGGTCCGCGGGCGGTGGCCGAGCACGCCCGGCTGACGTGGTTGCGCGACAACGGGATCGCGGTGCCGGACGTGGTCGCGTTCGCCGAGGATGTTCTCGTTCTCGCGGATGCCGGTGGATCGCTCGCCGGACAGACCGATCCGGCCGAAGTCGGTGCCCAGATGGGCCGCGCCCTGCGGTCGTTGCACGACCTCCCGGTGCCGAGTTGCCCCTTCGCGGGTGGTCTGGATCTCAGCCTCGCCCGCGCCCACCGCCATGTGGTCGAGGGCTTCGTCGACCCCACGGATTTCGACGACGATCATCGCGACCTCTCGCCTACCGCGATACTCGAGCGCCTGCGGGAGCGGCGCCCGGCCACCGAGGATCTGGTCGTCACGCACGGCGATTTCACGCCGGGCAATGTGCTCGCCGGCGGCTTGCTCATCGATGTCGCGACGCTGGGCACCGGCGACCGCTATCGCGATCTGGCGCTGGCCGAGCGCGACCTGGCCGGGGACTTCGGGGTCGCGGCGGTCACGGCGTTCTACACCGCCTACGGCCTGACCGAACCCGACCGCGTCAAGCTCGACTACTACCGGCTGCTCGACGAACTGTTCTGACGAGGCGCTGCTCAGCTGGTCTTGGCGTAGTGGCGCGCGGCCTTGGTGCGGTTGCCGCAGGTCGCCATCGAATGCCAGCGGCGGGTGCCGTTCTTGGACGTGTCGTAGAAGAACAACACGCAGTCGGGATGCGCGCATTGGCGGATCCGCTGCGGTGCCTGCGCGATCAGGTGCAGCAGATTGTCGGCGGCGAGCCAGCCGGGTAGCCACGCCGGGTCGTCGACCTCGGGGGTGTCCTGTGGCCCCTCGTCGGTGAGCTCGCGCCGGATTCGCCCGTGGTCGAGGACCTTGTTCAGTGCGGTGTGGTCGGCGCGAGTGACGGCGTCGTGCACGGCTGCGCGCGCGGTGTGCAGCGCGGTGAGGGCGTGGTTGTCGGCGGGTACGCGATCGGCGAGCCCGAGGAGCTCCAGCCAGGTGCGCAGCCCGTCGAGATCGGCGAGCAGGTCGCCGGGTTCGGCGCCCGCCCACCGGGTGTTGAGCAGGTCGAGCGCAGGGGGTTCGCCGGTGTGCGGACGGGGATCGCGCATGCCCGAGGTTATCAACACGCCCCTCCTAACTGTCTAAAAGTATTTCAAGGGTTGACGAGGCGGGTGAGCTCATTCTATGTTCTAACTGCTCAACAACCGATAGGCAGTTAATCATTCCGGGAGGAAACCATGACCACCGTCGCCGCACCTGTGCTCACCACCGGTCATATCGGACTCAACGTCGC
>NZ_JBHWZY010000781.1:0-3289 GCF_042727815.1 Nocardia sp. NPDC060220 | reverse complement strand
ACATCTACACAACGACAATCCTGGGACCGCGCTGCGCTACCGATATGAGGACTACACCTGGCTCGACACCGAGGTCGGAAACCTGACCGGCGTCGTACGCCAGGTTCGGTACCGGCGCCCTCGACCCGCAACGTGTGGCTGCCGAGGCCGGGATCCGACAGCACGAAAACCAACTCGCCACGGCGCACGTCGAATTCGGTGTGCAGCGCGGTGACCGCGGCCGGATCCACCGCCAGGCCGAGGTATTTCGCCGCCACCGTGACGAGGTTGGTGTCGACGGTGAACGCCACGGTGTCACTGCGCGGCGGTGTCACCTGCGCGCCGACATAGGTGCCGCCGATCCCGACCCGCCCGGTCAGCGGTGAATTACCCGGTCGCGCACCGACTCCGGACTGCTGCGCGGTGATCGGCGTGCGCGTGGCGGCGGGGTCGGAGCGCTCGGTGGACAGCGTCGGCGCGCCGAAGGACATGGCCAGCTCCACACCGCCGACGCGGGGTGCGGAGTCCTCGATCGAGAAGGGGCGGTGGTGGCCGGGATTCGGCGTCGCGGCCGGTCCCGCGAATTCGGTGGGCGGCGGTGCCAGTTCCGGCATGTGATTGACGATGTAGGCGCCCGCGGCCACGGTGAGGCAGAGGCTGGCGGCGCCGGAGAAGATGATCGCGGACAGGCGCACGATCTGAGCAGGCCGATGTGCGGTCACGATGCGGTTCCCTCCTGTGGCTGTGGGTATACCCGAGTAGAGCGGGCCCGCATCGTTGAAAGCCACGTGCTGATACCTACGGTACCGAGTACCGCGCGCGGTGAGCGCCTCCCACGGCTGAGATCAGAGCCACATCCGAAACGGCGCCGTATCAGTCCTAGTCGGGGCGGGTTTTCGGCTGGGCAAGTGTTTCTCACACCCGGTATCGGGTATCTGAAGGGAGCAGGCGAGCGTCATTCACGACTGCCACGGTGGTCACCCCCGGCCAACGAAGTCCGGGGCAGTCGGCACGAATGGCGCTCTGGGAAGGCGCTCGCCTGTTCTCATGCTGACTTTCAGGCGAACTGGCCTGCGTGGCGGCCTGGTCCGGGCGGGCCGGCGAAGGCCTGGGCGATGCCGAGCCAGTGGTCGGCGTCCGGTCCCTCGGTGGTCAGGGCGGCGTCTTCGCGGTGGCGGCGCTGGGTCGCCACGAGGCAGAAGTCGATGGCGGGGCCGGTGACGCGCTGGGGCGCGTCTTCGGGGCCCCAGGTCCACAGAGTGCCGTCGGGGGCGGTCAGTTCCACGCGGAATTCATCGGTGGGGCCGGATTCGCCGTTGACCAGGTAGGCGTAGTTCCTGGCGCGGACGCTGATGTGGGCCACCGTGCGCAGGCGGGCGGTGGGGACGCGGGTGACGTCGAGCGCGTCGGCGACGTCCTGGCCGTGGGCCCAGGTTTCCATGATGCGGGCCGAGATCATCGACGCGGCGCTCATCGGCGGGCCGAACCACGGCAGCTTGGTGCCCGCGGGGACGGCGGCCAGCGCGGCGATCAACTGCTCGCGTCCGGTCTGCCAGCGAACCAGCAGGTCGGCGGGTGGGGTCCGGGCGATTTCCTCGGCGCCGTCGTCGACGATGGTCAGGCCGCGCGGGGCAGCTTCGGCGAGGAAGGCCGCGAAGCCCTCGGCGTCGGTGGCGGCGATCAGCGATACCTCGTCGGTCCAGGTCAGGTGGGCGATCTGGGTGGCGATGTCCCAGCGTGGCGCGGGTGTCGGCGTCTGCCACTGCTCGGTGGTCAGCGGTGCGACCAGGTTTTCCAGATCCGCGCATTCGGCGGCGTAATCGTCGAGCAGCGCTGCGAGGTCAGCCATGGAGTTCCCTTGCCGATCATGGCGCGACCCGGTGCCGGTGCGCCGTCGTCACCAAGAGTCGCAGCGACCGTCAAAAAATGCAAGCACGCGTGCTTGTTATTACCAGCCGAAGGTCAGCAGGTGGAGCGCGCCGACACCGATGCCCAGCGCCCCACCGTGCAGATACAGCAACCACGCGTCCTGTTCGACCGACGCGTAGAACATCTCCATGAACTCGCCGGGCGTCAATGTCCGCAGCTTGCGCGCCGCGAAGTCGTCGATCTTCTTCGCCTGTTCCAGCACGAACTGCTCGTCCTCGATCATCGTGCGCGCCGAAACCAGCCCGGCGCCCGCGCCCGAGACCGCCAGATTCTCGAACTGTTTCTTGCCGAGTGCGGCTCGCACCATGAACGCGGTCGCGCCGAGCTGCTTGTGGATCTCCTCCGACACCACCCGCTCGATGAGCTGACGCGTCTTGTCCCCGTTCGGCCCTTCCAAGAGCTCGACGGAGAGGTTCTCCACGGTCAGCACCTGGTACGCCAGGATGTGGGCGAGGTCGGTGGCGGCCTGGGGCTGACGCTTGGCCAGCAGCGCCTGACGCCACAGATACTTGTAGCGCGGCTGCGGATCGCCGGGTTCGAACACCATCTTGATCGCGATCACGTTCACCGTCACGCCGATCATGGCCGACGCGAACAGCACGATCACCCAGGCCGGGATCGCGCCGAAGTACGGGATCTTCGAGTGCACATGCAGGTAGAGCGCCAGAATCAAGCCGAAGGGCGCGCCGAGCAGACCGATCCGCGCCATGAACTTGAGTTCGGGCGCGGCGATGGTGGTGGTCAGGTCCTTCAGGATGGCCGGGTTCTTCTCCAGGTACCGGATCACGAAGTTCTTCACGTCGAGCAGCTGGTCGATATTGTCGCCGAGGCTCTCGAACGCGCGCCGGCACAGCGCGGGCAGCTGCCGGTCGACCCGCTGGTAGATGGCCTGTTTCACGGGTCTGGGCAGCGAGCGCCACAGATCGGGGTTCTCCCGGTACATGATCTCGTCGACGATCGGCTGCACCTGATCGCGCGCCCGTTCGGCGAGATAGTCGCCGATCCCGTCGAGATCGAGTTCATGGATGAAGTCGCGTGGGCTGCCGATCCGCAACAGCGCCGAATCGACGCAGATGCTCGCCATCTTCTCCGCGCGTGCCGGGATGAAGCCCTGGAAACCGAGCATGCGCCCGTCACCGGAAAACGTGGGCAGCACCTGCACGCGCCGGGGTAGGTACGGGTACAGCACGTGCAGCATCGGCACCCGGAAGCCCTTGAAGTACAGCGGCCAGAACAGCATCAGCACGCCGGTCCAGTTGGTGAGCCAACCGGCCAGCGCGCTGAAGATAGGGGACCGTGGTCGTCACCTGTGTGGCGTCCGGACCTGCCGCGATCCGTGCGGTCAACCGGTTGATCTGGGCCGGGGACAGGGAAGGCGGCA
>NZ_JBHWZY010000780.1:0-3291 GCF_042727815.1 Nocardia sp. NPDC060220 | reverse complement strand
GAACTGCTTGCCGGTGCTCGCGTCCTCGAACACGACGGGGTGGTAGTCGGGGTGGATGCCCGCTTTCATGCCGCTTCTCCTCTCGGGTTTGTGCGCTCGCTCGCCGAGGCCGTTGCCTCGGTGGGATCGGCGCAGGGATCTTGATGCCAGTCGCCGAAGGGGTCCTCCCACAACGCGACTCGTTCCGGCGCCCGGTCGACGAGCAGCAGTTCGTCGTCCTCGACCAGCGCCCAGTGCAGGGCGTGCCGGATCTCGGCGGGGTCCGCGTCGTGAGCCAGGATCACCAGCGACACATCGCGATCGCCGAATCGCTCGTCCCAGCCCAGCGCGCCCATCGCCCGCCGATCCGGGTCGGCGCCGGCCTGTTCCTCGGCGCTCATCGCGGCCAGCCAGCGACCGGCGCCGCCGACCCGCAGCCCGCCACCGGCCGACTCGAGCCAGACCACGTGGTCGGGCTGGGTCGCCAGCCAGATCCGGCCGCGGGCGGTGACCACGCCGTCGAGGAGTACGTCGAGGGCTTCGTGCAGCCGCTCGGGATGAAACGGCCTGCGCGCGGCGAATTCGACGATCGAGACGCCGCAGTCGGTGCTCAGCGGCGGCTGTCCCCGCAGCAGCGGTGCGTGCGCGTCGAAGATCCGGCCCCGGCGCGAGTCCGCGGGCACGCGGGTCAGCAGCGCACCGATCTCGATGGCGTCGAAGCCGGACAGGTCGGGCAGCCAGGCGACCGGCGCCGCGGGTGCGAGGCGGGCGAGCACGGCTGCCAGCCGCTCGTGATCGAGCGCGTCGGCGCCCGCGGTGAGTACCACCAGCGCGTCGGCGAAGTCGACCTGGCCGACAGCCACCTGCGCGACCGTGCGCTCGTCGTCGGCCGAGGCGAGCCCGCGATCGGCCAGCACCTCGTCACCGGTGGCATCGGCGAGCCACTGCTGCCCGTCCAGACAGGTCAGCACGGCTTCGATCCGCACGCTGCGGCCCGCGGGCCCGTCGACACGATCGGCCACCCCGCTGACCTCGACATGCTCGATCGCGTGGCACAGCGCCTCCGCCTCGATGCCGGGATCCAGCGCGAGCACGATCCGCTCGACGTGATCGCGGGTGGCGAGCGTGCACAGCATCGGCAGCAGATCGGCGCGCAGCGTGCACGACACGCACCCGTGCGCCAGTTCGAGCACCGTGGTGCTCACGTTGCCCGCGGTCCGCACCGTGCGCCGCACCACGCCTTCACGTAGCTCGGCGAGGTCGTGACGCACCACCACGGTGCCCGCGTCCTCGCTCAGCGTCGCCGCGATGTGCTCGACGCCGCCCATGGCGGGTCCGGAGAAGCCGGCCAGCAGCACCACGGGCGTTCTCCGGTCTGACTGGTCCAGCACCCGATACCCCTTTCGACAATGATTTTCATTTACCTCACGGCGACTGTACAGTGCGGAATAATCGTTGTCGAAAATGGTTGTCATAACCATGGAAGGAGGTCGCATGTCGGCCCACTGCCAGGTCACCGGTCGCAAGCCCGGCTTCGGAAAAGCCGTCTCCCACTCACACCGGCGCACCAACCGACGCTGGAACCCCAACATCCAGCACAAGACCTACTACCTGCCCAGCGAGGGCCGCCGCATCACGCTGACGGTCTCCACCAAGGGCATCAAGACCATCGACCGCGACGGGATCGAGGCCGTGGTGGCCCGCATCCGCGCTCGTGGGGACAAGATCTAGGAGCTGAACATGGCCTCGAAAGCGACCGATATCCGGCCGATCGTCAAGCTGAAGTCCACCGCGGACACCGGCTTCACCTACGTCACCCGCAAGAACCGCCGCAACAACCCCGACCGGCTGGTTCTGCGCAAGTACGACCCCGTCGTGCGCCGCCACGTCGACTTCCGGGAAGAGCGCTGATGGCGAAGAAATCCAAGATCGCCCGCAACGAGCAGCGGCGCGAGATCGTCGAACGGTTCGCGGCCCGGCGCGCCGAGCTCAAGGAGATCATCCGCAAGCCGAGCACCGGCGAGGCCGAACGCTCGGCCGCCCAGGCCGAACTGCGCAACCAGCCACGCAATGCCAGTCCGGTACGATTGCGCAATCGGGACGCTGCTGACGGCCGCCCACGCGGCTATCTCCGCAAGTTCGGCCTCTCCCGTGTTCGTGTGCGCGAGATGGCCCATCGGGGTGAGCTTCCCGGGGTCCACAAATCGAGCTGGTAGAGACTCCCCAAACTGATTCGTGAGAAGGAATATCCCATGGCAGTGAAGCGAGCACCGTCCAAGAAGGCACGCGCCGACCAGGGGCGTAAGCCGAAGAAGAATCCGCTGATCGCCGCGGGCATCGAGTACGTCGACTACAAAGACGTCAACCTGCTGCGGACCTTCATCTCCGATCGCGGCAAGATCCGCAGCCGCCGCGTCACCGGCCTGACCCCGCAGCAGCAGCGTCAGGTCGCCGTCGCGGTGAAGAACGCGCGCGAGATGGCGTTGCTGCCGTTCACCACCACCAAGTAGCGCCGTGAACACGAGAATGGCCCCGAAGCTGTTGCCTCGGGGCCACTTTCGTCTGCGCCTTACGGGATGGTCAGTACCTGACCGGCGTTGATCAGATCCGGATTATCGATACCGGAGGCCGCGGCGATCTCCTGGTAGCGGTTGCCGTCACCGTAGAAGCGCTCCGAGATCGCCCACAGGGTGTCGCCCGACTCGACCGTGTAGGTCTGCGCAGCCGGCGGCGGCGGGACCTCCTCGGCGATCGGGGCCGCCGCGACCGGCTCCGGCGCGGGCAGCGGGTTGTCGGTATTGGTGGCGGTGGCCCACGCGACCGAGCCGTCGGTGCCGTAGAGCACCACGTTGCGGTCGGGCTGCACGACCAGCTTCTCGACGTTCTTGCCGCTGGTGTCGGTCGCCCAGATACGCGCGCCGCCACCGCTGTAGACGACGAAGTCGCCGTCGTGCTGCAGGGCCGCGCGCTGCGCGTCCTGCCCGTGCGTCATGGCGGCCCAGACGACGTTGCCGTCGGGCTCGGTCAGCACCAGGTTGCCATCCGGCTGCAGAGCCAGGGTGTACGCACCGCCGGTCAGGGACTGCCCCAGTCCCAGTTCTTCGCCTACGCGCAGCGTGTCGGCCACGTTGTTCCTTTCGAAGATCGCCAATTGCTTCAGCCCAACAGAAGATGCCGGCCGATTGCCGCAGAGCCGCATCGAAGCCGAATGTAGTCGCCGCGGCCGGGAAATGGAGGAGTTATGCGCAGGGTTCGCGGAAAGTTCACGGCCGGGCCGGGCCGTCTAGGGTCGACACCATGAGAACGATGTCG
>NZ_JBHWZY010000779.1:0-3300 GCF_042727815.1 Nocardia sp. NPDC060220 | reverse complement strand
TCGATGCGCAGACCACGCAGCTTCACCTGGAAGTCGGTGCGGCCCAGGTACTCCAGCTCGCCGGCCGACGTCCAGGTGACGAGGTCACCGGTGCGGTACATGCGCTCGCCGGGCGCGAACGGGTCGGCGACGAAACGATCCATCGTCAGGTCGGCACGACCCACATACCCGTGGGCCAGCTGCACGCCCGCGAGGTAGAGCTCACCCGCGACACCCACCGGAACCGGCCGCAGCCGCGAATCCAGCACGTACAGACGGGTGTTGAACACCGGGGCGCCGATCGGCACCGTTTCGATGTCGGCATCGGTGACCTCGTGATAGGTCACGTCGACCGCGGCCTCGGTGGGGCCGTAGAGGTTGTGCAGCGCGGCGCCGGTCAATTCGCGCAGACGCTGCGCGGTCGGCGCGGGCAGACCCTCGCCGGAGGCGAACACATTGCGCAGCGAAACACACTCGGCGGCCAGCGGTTCGGTGACGAACACGGCCATCATCGACGGCACGAAGTGCACCGTGGTGACCTGTTCGGCCACGATCAGCCGGGCCAGGTAGGCCGGGTCGCGATGCCCGTCCGGCTTGGCGACCACCAGGCGCGCGCCGACCTGCAAGGGCCAGAAGAACTCCCACACCGACACGTCGAAGGTGGCGGGGGTCTTCTGCAGCACCACGTCGTCGGCGGCGAGGCCGTAGGCGGCGTGCATCCACACCAGGCGGTTGACGATCGCCGCGTGGCTGACCGCGACGCCCTTGGGGCGACCGGTCGAGCCGGAGGTGAAGATGACGTAGGCGGTGTTGCCCGAGCGCAGCGGGCGGTGCCGGTCGGCGTCGGTGACCGGCTCGGTGGAGTGGCCGGACAGGTCGAGCTGGTCGATGCGGACCTCGCGACCGGCGGCCGCGGGCAGGCTCTCGCCGGAGGTGAGCACGCAGACCGGTTGCGCGGTCTCGAGGATGTGCTCGATGCGCTCGGCCGGGTGATCGGGGTCCAGCGGTACGTACGCGCCACCGGCGGCGGACACGGCGTACATGCCGACCAGCAGATCGATCGAGCGCCGCATACCCAGTGCCACATACGATTCCGGGCCGACGCCGGCGTCCTTGAGCCAGCGCGCCAGCTGACGCACGCGGCCCGCGAACTCGGCATAGGACAGACTCGTCCCCTCGAACGTGAGCGCGACCGCGTCGGGGGTCCGGGCGACCTGAGCCTCGAACAGCGCGTGCAGCGTGGCCGGTTCGTCGTCGCTCGGCGTGCTCAGCGCGGCGTCGACGGCGAATTCGGTGTCGTTCCAGCGATCGAGCACCAGGGTGCGCTCGGCGGAGTCGAGAAGTTCGATGTCACCGACGGGAGCCGAGGGGTCGACCACGACGGCGGTGAGCACGCGCAGCAGGCGGGCGCCGAAGGTCGCGGCGAAGCCCGCGTCGAAAAGATCTGTCGCGTAGACGAGTTCGGCATCCATGTGGCTGTCGTCGTCGGCGGGGACCTCGCTGAGCGCGAGCTGCAGATCGAACTTCGCCATGTGCTGGTCGATGCCCAGCTCGGAGACCGTGAGGCCGGGCAGTTCCAGGGTGGTACGACCCAGGTTCTGGAACGAGAGCATCACCTGGAACAGCGGGTGGCGCGACTGCGAGCGCGCCGGGTTGAGCACCTCGACCAGGCGCTCGAACGGCACGTCGGCGTGCGCGAAGGCCGCCAGATCGTGCTCGCGGACCTGACCGAGCAACTCGGCGAAGGTGGCGCCCGGATCGACCTGCGCGCGCAACACCAGGGTGTTGACGAACATGCCGACCAGATCGTCGAGTGCCTGCTGACCACGTCCCGCGACCGGGGTGCCGATGGCGATGTCGGGGGTGCCCGACAGCCGCGACAGCAGGACGGCGAAAGCGCTGTGCACCACCATGAACAGGGTGGTGCTGTGCTCGTGGGCGACCCGGTTCAATGCCTCGACGAGCTCGCCCGGCACTTCGAAGCGGTGCGTGCCCGCCTGGTAGCTGGCCTGCGCGGGCCGCGACTTGTGGCCCAGACGCAGTTCGTCGGGCAGATCGGCGAGCGCGCCGCGCCAGTGCTCGAGCTGCTCGGAGATCAGCGAGGTGGGATCGGTTTCGTCGCCGAGGATCTCGCGCTGCCACAGCGCGTAGTCGACGTACTGGATGTTCAGGGGCGGCCAGCCGGGTTCGGTGTTCGCGGTGCGGGCCACGTAGGCGGTCATCAGGTCGCGCACCAGCGGACGCAGCGAGAAACCGTCGGCGGCGATGTGGTGGACCACCATCACCAGCACGTGTTCGCGCTCGCTGAGCTCGTAGACCCGAAGGCGCACCGGCGCGTTCGCGGTGACGTCGAAACCGCGACGGGCGAACTCGTAGAGCGAGATCGCCATGTCGGTCTCGTCGGCCTCGATCAGCTCGACGTCCGGAATCGAGCCCGCGGCGGCGAGCACCTTCTGGTAGGCGGTGCCGTCGGCCATGGCGGCGCGCCCCGACTCGGGGGCGACGTACACCGGGTAGACCGTGCGCAGGGTTTCGTGGCGGGCGACCACGTCGGCGACCGCGCCGCGCAGCGCGGGCAGGTCGAGCAGCCCCTGCAGGCGGACCGCGACCGGGATGTTGTAGGTGCCGGTGTCGGCGACGTCGAACCGGTTCAGGAACCACATGCGCTGCTGCGCGAGCGACAGCGGCGGATAATCGGGACGCTGACGGGCCGTGAGCTCGGCGCGCAGACCGGTGCCCGCGTGCGATTCCACGCGGGCGGCCAACGCGCCGACGGTGGGCGCCTCGAACAGGGTGCGCACGCCGACCTCGGTGTCGAGCGCCGTGCTCAGGCGCGCCGCGACCTGGGTGGCCACGAGCGAGTTGCCGCCGAGGGCGAAGAAGTCGTCGTCCACGCCCACGCGTTCGGCGCCGAGCAGGTCGGCGAAGATCTCGGCGACGATCTCCTCGATCGGGGTCGAGGGCGCACGGAACACCTTCGCCTCGAAAACGGGCGCCGGCAACGCTTTACGGTCGAGCTTGCCGGACGCGTTGAGCGGGAAGGCATCCAGCACGACCAGGGCCGACGGCACCATGTAGGCGGGCAGTTCGGTGGTGATGCCCGCCTTCACCGCGGCCACGTCGAGGGCCGAGTCCACCTCTGGCACCAGGTAACCGACGAGCTGGTCACCGGCGTGCGCGTCGGAGCGCACGACGACGACCGACTGCGCGACACCCGGCTGCGCCAGCAGGGTCGCCTCGATCTCACCGAGTTCGATGCGCAGACCACGCAGCTTCACCTGGAAGTCGGTGCGGCCCAGGTAGTTCAGTTCGCCGTAGGTG
>NZ_JBHWZY010000778.1:0-3307 GCF_042727815.1 Nocardia sp. NPDC060220 | reverse complement strand
GTGCTACACCGTGAAGCCGAGGGCGCGCAGCTGTTCGCGGCCGTCGTCGGTGATCTTGTCCGGGCCCCACGGGGGCATCCAGACCCAGTTGATCTTCAGATCCTCGACCATACCGCTGCGCACCAGGGCGTTGCGGGACTGGTCCTCGATGACGTCGGTCAGCGGACAGGCCGCCGAGGTGAGCGTCATGTCGAGGGTGCAGACGTTCTCCCCGTCGACCGACAGGCCGTAGACCAGGCCGAGGTCGACGACATTGATGCCGAGTTCGGGGTCGACGACGTCACGCATCGCCTCCTCTAGGTCCTCGAGGTGCTGAATCTGTTCGGCCGTCAACTCGACTTCGGCGGGTTTGTCGACCTCGACTGCCTGCGCGACGTCCGGGGTCTGTGCGGTATCGGTGCTCTCACTCATGTGGCAGACTCCCCATTTCCCATCGGTGCCTTGGTTTCCTCGGCCGAACTGATCTGCACGACAGCGTCTTTGAACGCCATCCACCCGAGCAGCGCGCACTTGACCCGCGCCGGGTACTTGCTCACACCGGCGAGGGCGATGCCGTCGCCGATCATGTCCTCGTCGCCTTCGACGGTGCCGCGGCTGGAGATCATCTCGCTGAACGAGTCGACCACCTTCAGCGCCTGCTGCACCGGCAGCCCGATCACCTGATCGGTGAGGATCGAGGTGGCGGCCTGGCTGATCGAGCAGCCCTGGCCGTCGTAGGAGACGTCGGCGACCTCACCGGCGTCGTCGATCTGCACGCGCATCGTCACTTCGTCACCGCACGTCGGGTTCACGTGGTGCACCTGCGCACCGAACGGTTCCCGCAGCCCGCGGTGGTGCGGGTGCTTGTAGTGGTCCAGGATCACTTCCTGGTACATCTGTTCCATACGCATGATCTAGGCAACTCCGAAGAAGGTCTTGGCCTTCCGCACGGCCGCAACCAGCGCGTCGACCTCATCGAGGGTGTTATAGACCGCGAACGAGGCACGCGCGGTGGCGGCGACACCGAACTTGCGGTGCAGCGGCCAGGCGCAGTGGTGCCCGACCCGGATGGCCACACCCTGGTCGTCGAGGATCTGGCCCACATCGTGGGCGTGGATCCCGTCGACCACGAACGACACCGCGCCACCGCGGTCCACGTTCTCGATCGGCCCGACGATGCGCACGCCCTCGATCCCGGACAGACCGTCGAGCGCGGCACCGGTGAGGGCGTGCTCGTGCGCGGCGACCGCGTCCATGCCGAGGTCCTCGAGATAGCGCACCGCGGCGGCCAATCCGACGACCTGCGAGGTCATCGGCGTGCCCGCCTCGAAGCGCTGCGGCGGCGGCGCGTAGGTGGTCTTCTCCATGGTGACGGTCTCGATCATCGACCCACCGGTGATGAACGGCGGCGTCTCCTCCAGCAGCGCCCGGCGGCCGTACAGTCCGCCGACACCCATGGGGCCGAGCATCTTGTGGCCGGAGAACGCGGCGAAATCGACCCCGAGCTCGTGGAAGTCCACCGCCATGTGCGGCACCGACTGGCAGGCGTCGAGCACGACGAGCGCGCCGACTGCCTTTGCCCGGCGGACCAATTCGTCCACCGGAGCCACCGCGCCGGTCACGTTCGACTGATGGCTGAACGCGAGAACCTTTGTCGCGGAAGACAGTTCGAGCGAATCCAGGTCGATGCGGCCGTCATCGGTGATGCCGTACCACTTCACGGTGGCACCGGTCCGACGCGCGAGCTCCTGCCACGGAACGAGATTCGCGTGGTGTTCGAGCTCGGTGATGACGATCTCGTCGCCGGGGCCCACCTTGTAGGGGAACCGGTCGTCACCGAACGCGTTGGCCACCAGGTTCAGCGACTCGGTCGCGTTCTTGGTGAACACGATCTCGCCGGTGTCGGCGCCGACGAAGCGGGCGATGTCGGCGCGCGCCTCCTCATAGGAGTCGGTCGCCTCCTCCGCCAGCTGGTGGGCACCGCGGTGCACCGCCGAATTCCGGGTGAGCAGGAACTCGCGCTCGGCGTCCAGCACCTGCAGCGGACGCTGCGAAGTGGCACCGGAGTCCAGGTACACCAACGGTTTCCCGTCCCGCACCGTGCGGTGCAGGATGGGGAAGTCGGCCCGGATCCGGGCCACGTCGAGGGCTGGCACCGTCGCGGTCATGTCAGGCTCCAGCGGTCGCGGACGTGAAGCGCTCGTAGCCGTTCGCGTCGAGTTCCTCGGCCAGCTCGGAGCCACCCTCGGCGACGATCTTGCCGTTGACGAACACGTGCACGAAGTCGGGCTTGATGTAGCGCAGGATGCGGGTGTAGTGCGTGATCAGCAGCACGCCGCCCTCTTCGCGCTCCTTGTAGCGGTTGACGCCCTCGGAGACGATGCGCAGCGCGTCGACATCCAGACCCGAGTCGGTCTCGTCGAGGATCGCGATCTTCGGCTTGAGCAGGCCCAGCTGCAGGACCTCGTGACGCTTCTTCTCGCCACCGGAGAAGCCTTCGTTCACCGAGCGGTCGGCGAAGGCCGAGTCGATGTCGAGTTCCTTCATCGACTCCTTCACCTCCTTGACCCAGGTGCGCAGCTTGGGGGCCTCGCCGCGCACGGCGGTGGCGGCGGTGCGCAGGAAGTTCGACATCGAGACGCCGGGGACCTCGACGGGGTACTGCATGGCCAGGAACAGGCCCGCGCGGGCGCGCTCGTCGACCGACATGTCGAGAACGTTCTCGCCGTCGAGGGTGATGGTGCCCTGGGTGACGGTGTACTTCGGGTGGCCCGCGATCACGTAGGACAGCGTGGACTTGCCCGAGCCGTTGGGGCCCATGATGGCGTGCGTCTCGCCGGACTTCACCGTCAGGTCGACGCCGTTGAGGATCTGCTTCGACTCACCCTCGGGGGTGGTGATCTCGGCGTGCAGGTCCTTGATTTCCAAAGTTGTCATCGAATTGAAGTCCTTCGTGGGAAGTAGGTGAGTCAGATACCGACAGTGGCGAGTTCGGCCTCGATGGCCGCCTCGAGCCGCTCCCGGACCTCGGGGACCGTGACCTTCTGGATGATCTCGAAGAAGAAGCCACGCACCACCAGGCGGCGGGCGACGTCTTCGGGAATGCCGCGAGCGCGCAGGTAGAACAGCTGCTCGTCGTCGAAACGGCCGGTGGCACTCGCGTGTCCGGCACCGGCGATCTCGCCGGTCTCGATCTCCAGGTTCGGCACCGAGTCGGCGCGCGCGCCGTCGGTGAGCACCAGGTTGCGGTTCGCCTCGTAGGTGTCGGTGCCCTCGGCGGCCGCGCGGATCAGCACGTCGCCGATCCAGACCGTGCGAGCGTCACCCT
>NZ_JBHWZY010000777.1:0-3313 GCF_042727815.1 Nocardia sp. NPDC060220 | reverse complement strand
GATTCCAGCCGTTGTTCAGCGCCCTCGACCCTGGCGACGTCGACAATCTGACCTCCGCGCTGATCCGCGCCCTCCAGGGCGACGACGGCGCGGTCGCCGCCCTGATCACCGAGACCGCGACCCTGGTCCAGTCCTTCGCCGGGCCGGACCAGATCCTCGGCACCCTGATCGACAACCTGTCCGCGGTCATGACCACGCTGGCCGGGCAGAGTGCCGGGCTACAGACGACGTTCGCCCAGACCCGCAAGATCTTCGACGCCCTCGAATCTCGCCGTGACACGCTGCTTGACCAGACCGCGCGAATCTCCACCGTCGTCGCCGACGCCGCCGCGGTGGTCGACGGCGCGAGTCCGTCGCTGACGGAGTTCATGAACCGCGAACCCGGCTTCGCGCGGCACTTCGTCGACGGCAACCAACGTTTCGCCTTCCTCGGCTTCAATATTCCGTTGCTGTTCCAGGCCATGATCCGGGCCACCGACGCGGGCGCTTTCGTCAACGCCTATGTGTGCGATATCAGTTTCAGCATCATCCCCGGCATCGATCCGGTGATCGCGCAGATCCTGGGCGGCGCCTCCCCGACCGGTCGGCCCCAGCACTCCGCGATCTGTAGGTAGGACCCATGAAGACACCACTGCTCGCCCGCGTCTCGGCGCGCCAAGGCACCAGCACGATCGCCACCGACAAGTCGTTGCGGACCGGCCTCATCGCCGTGCTCTCGGTGGTGCTGGCGCTGCTCGTGCTGGTCGTGGTCAATTCGCTGAACCTCGGCACCCGCACGGTGCGGGCCGATTTCGCGCAAGCCGCGGGAATCGCCGCCGGTGACCCGGTGACCTGGGCGGGCATTCCCGTCGGCACGGTGACCGGCACCCGGCTCGCCGGCGACCACGTCGAGGTGAGCTTGTCGATCGACGACGAGGTCGTCCTCGGCGCCGATGCCGCGGCCGCGATCAAACTCACCACGCTGCTCGGTTCGCGCTATGTCGAACTGCGCTCGTCGGGCAGCGGCGAGCTACGCGACAATCGAATTCCCCTGTCCCAGACCACGGTTCCCTACGACCTCGAGACCGCGCTGCAGGACGCGACCACGACCTTCGACCAACTCGACGCCGACAAGATCGCCGAGTCGATGACCTCGCTGTCGCGCGGACTCGACGGCATGCCGTCGCTGGTGCCGGGCATCCTGCGCGACATCCGGTCGCTGTCGACCACCATCGCGACCCGACGCGACCAAATCGGCACGCTGCTCACCAGTACCGACCAGGTCAGCACCGTGATCCGCTCCCAGCAAGCCGAACTCGCCTCGGTGGTGGGTCAGGGCGGCACGGTGCTGCGCCAGATCATCGCCCGCCAGGACGCGCTACGCCGACTACTGGACGCGATCACCACGCTGGTCGCGCGGCTGGAGCCGATCGTGGTCGATGACCACGCCGAGGTCGAACAATTGCTGACCGATCTGCGTGACATGACCGCAATGATGGCGGGCCACGACGACCTGCTGCGCAATATCCTGCAGATCCTTCCGGTCCCCTGGCGCATGTTCGCCAACGCCACCGGTACCGGTGCCGAACTCAATGCCAGCGCCCCCGACGGCGCCTTCGTCGACTCGTGGATGTGCGCGTTGAGTGCCGTCGCCGTCGAGAACGGCCGCGCCCCCTATCACCAGGACTGTCGATGAAAGCCCTGATCTCCACCCTGAAACTCGCCGCGATCACAGTGAGCGTCGCCTGCCTGACCAGCTGCTCGGTCGGTTCGCAGGCGGATACCACTACCATCACCGCCGAATTCGCCAATGCCAACGGCCTCTACGAGGGCAACCCGGTCTCGGTGCTGGGCATGAGGGTCGGGCGGATCGTCCGGATCGAGGCCCGCGGCACCGAGGTCGTCGTCGAGATGAAGATCGACGGCGCGATCCAGCTACCGGCCGACGTGCAGGCGGTCACGATCTCGGACTCACTGCTCACCGACCGTCACGTGGAACTCACCCCGGTCTACCGTGGCGGACCGACCCTGCCCGCGGGAGCGGTGCTCGGTACCGCCCGCACGAAGTCGCCGGTCGAGTTCGATGCCTTGCTGTCGATGGCACAGAAGTTGTCGACCTCGCTGGGCGGTGACGGCAAGGGCGCGGGACCGGTCGCCGACCTGATCGACCTGGGGTCCGCCGCGACCACGGGCAACGGCGACGAGATGCGGGCGGCCCTGGGCGAACTCTCCCGGGCGTTGCGACAGGGCCAGGACAACGGTGCCGCCACCCGCGACGCGATCACCACCGTCGTCACCAACCTCGACGAACTGACCGCGGCCGCCGCGCGCAATGACGGGACGCTGCGCGAATTCGGCGGCGCCGTCGCACAACTCACCGATTTCCTGGCCGAACAACAGCTGGGTTCCGGCGAGACCGGCGCCGCGCTGAACCGGATCATCAGCCAGGTCGCCGAACTGCTGCGACGCCACCAGGGCACCATTTCCGGTCTCGCCACCAACGCGAACACGGTGACCGGTTCCCTGGCCGCCTACGACTACAACCTCGCCCAGTTCCTCGATGTGTTCCCGATGGTCGTCGACAACGCCTACAACTCCGTCGACCCGAATGTCCGCGCACTGCGCGCCGTGGTGGACATCAACCGGCTGCTGCTCGACGGCCAGATGGTCAAGGAGATCTGCAACCTGCTCCAGCTGCAGAACCAGGGCTGCGCGACCGGAACCATGCGCGATATGGGACCGGATTTCGGTATCACCGCCATCCTGGCGGGCATCGCGGGAAAGAGCGGCCGATGACACCTCGCACCCAGTTCGCGCCCCGACTCGCGGTCGCCGTCGCGCTCGCCCTGTCCACCAGTGGATGTGCCGTGGGGCTCGACCAGTTGCCGCTGCCCGCACCGGGACTCGGCGGCGACACCTACACCCTCACCGCGGCCTTCTCCAACGCGCTCAATCTGCCCATGAAGGCGAAGGTGACGCTCAACGGCGCCGATATCGGTCAGGTCGAGTCCATGTCGGCCCGCGACTACACGGCCCTGGTGACCCTGCGCATCACCTCGTCGGTCCGGTTGCCCGTCGGCACCTCGGCGCAATTGCGGTCGGCCACCCCGATGGGCGACGTCTTCGTGGCGATGAAGCCGCCGCCGGTCGTCGAGCCCGGCGGCGCGCTACTCGACGACGGTGCCGCGATCACGCTCGAGTCGACTTCGGCGGCCTCGACGATCGAGGAAATGCTCACTCGCGCATCGCTTCTGGTCAACGGCGGCACCATCCAGTACCTCACCACCGTCGTCGCCGCGCTCAGCGACCACGTCGGCGGCCGCGGTGACCGGCT
>NZ_JBHWZY010000776.1:0-3326 GCF_042727815.1 Nocardia sp. NPDC060220 | reverse complement strand
AGCCTTCACCGATCCCGCTCTCCTGGACCGGTTTCCGGAGATCAACTGGTCGGTGACCGCTGGCAACTCCTCGCCGCTCACCGACGGTGCGTCGGCGGCGCTCATCATGAGCGAGGCGATGGCGGCGAAGCTGGGGTTGACCCCCCGCGCCCGCTTCCACTCCTTCGCCGTTGTCGGCGACGATCCGACGCTCATGCTCACCGCCGTGGTTCCCGCGACGCGCAAGGCGCTCGACCGGGTCTCACTCACCGTGGACGACATCGATGCCTTCGAGGTGAACGAGGCGTTCGCGCCGGTCCCGCTCGTGTGGCAACACGAGCTCGGCGCCGACCCGGCCAGGGTCAATCCGCGTGGCGGCGCGATCGCGCTCGGGCACCCGCTCGGCGCTTCCGGGACCCGCTTGCTCGCGACGATGGTCAACCATCTCGAACAGACCGGCGGTCGCTACGGTCTCCAGACCATGTGCGAGGCAGGCGGATTGGCCAACGCTACGATCATCGAACGCCTCTGAGTCTGCGCGGTGAACGCCCCCGCTGGACGCGATGTGCGGTCGGCGGGGGCGTCGAACTGATTGCCGGTACCGCCGCGGTTCGCGAGGTTCCGCGACTCGATGACGGGCGAGCGGTCGGTCGACGGCGTCGTGCGAAGGATGGGGCGCAAGACTCGCGGCAGTGGGGGCAAAGGGCCTGGACGTCCCACGCCGCGAGCCTTGCGCTCCGGGAGCGAACTCCCGGAATGCCACCTATCGGCGGCAGTCGTGTCCACCTGGCGCCGCAGTGCATGCCCGCTCCGTAGCGCTGGTGAATGCGCATCAACTTAGTTATACAAAGCTGCGGTGTCAATCCTTTGTAGGCCCTATTTTGGGTCCGCTTTCCTCTCTGTTCATTCGAGGAATAGTCGGTAACATAATGGGTGTGCCGAGGTATCCTTGGCGCCGAACCGCGTTCGCGAGGTGCGTCGGGCTGCTGTGCATCGCCTCGGCTACTCGGTCGCGCGGCACATCTCTGGGAAAGGATGACGATGAGCACGGCAACCAGGCCTGGCGACCCCGATTACGTCGACCCGCACAGTGATTCCTACGTCGACGAAGGGGCCGGACCCGCGTGGCGTCGGTCGGCCACCCCGGCGGTGGAACCCGCCGCGACGGAGCATGCGCTGACTCTCGACCGGGTTCGCCTCTATATTCCCGACACCCACCGGTCCCCACGCAAACGGCCCGCCCAGCTGGCCGATGCCTTGGACTTCTGGATGTTCGCGGGCGCGGCCGCGAACGTGGCGATGCAGTTCGCACACCAGGGGGTCGCGGCGGGTGTGATGGAGAGTCCGGTCGAATCCGGTGCGCTCATGGTGCATCCGTGGAAACGGCTGCGGACCACCTCCGCCTACCTCGCGGTGGCCGTTCTCGGCACCGATGAGGACAAGTCGGCCATGCGCGAAGCGGTCAATGTCGCGCACCGCCAGGTCAGATCGCGGCCGGATTCGAAGGTGAAGTACAACGCCTTCGACCGGAACCTGCAGATGTATGTGGCCGCGGCGATCTACATCGGCTTCGAGGACACGCACCAACTGCTGTGCGGCAAGATGACCGACGACGAACTCGAGGCGTTCTACCAGGGCGCCGACACCTTCGGCACCACGCTCCAGGTACACCCCGACATGTGGCCCAAGACGCGGGCCGAGTTCGACGAGTACTGGCTCGAGGCGTGCAAGCAGGTGGTGTGCGATGACGAATTCCGCGCCTACATCGACGATCTGCTGCACCTGCGGATGATTCACTGGTCCATCCGGGTGATGTTCGGCAGCCTCCTGCAATTCCTGACCGCGGGCTTTCTGCCGCCGCATTTCCGCGAGCAGATGGCGATCGAGTGGAGCGCCGCGGATCAGCGCAGATTCGAGCACCTGTTCCAGTTCGTCGGCTTCGTCAACCGCTTCATCCCGAAGTTCATCAGGTTCGCCGGCACCAACGCGATGATGCGCGACGTGCGCAGCCGCATCAAACGGCAGAAGTCGCTCATCTGACCGAACGGAAGCGCGAAAGGTGCGGGCTCATCTGATTCGGGAGCCGGTGGTGCCGAGGGCTGCTGCGGTGAGACAGGCGAGGGCGGCGGTGATCCACAGAGGAGTGTAGGAGCCGTTGAGGTCGCGGATCAGGCCGCCCGTGAGGGCCATCGCGCCGGCGCCGAGTTGGTGGAAGACGCTGATCCAGCCGAACGTCAGGGCGCTGTCGGCGCCGAAGTAGTGCCGGCACAGGGTCAGTGTCGGTGGCACCGTCGCGACGTCGAGGACGCCGAACACCACAGCGAAGACGACGAGGTCGGGGGACCACCCGCTGGTGAACAGGATGGGGAGGAGAGCGAGGGACACACCACGACCGAGAAAGAATACGGCGAGAAGCAGTCGCGGTTCGATCCGGTCGGTGAGCCAGCCCGCGGAGACGGTGCCGAGGATGTTGGCGACGCCGATGATCGCCAGCAGGCCCGACGCGGCCGTGGCGGCCATGCCGTGATCGTGTGCGGCAGGGGTGAAGTGACTCCACATCAGGCCGTTCGTGGTCGCCCCGCACAGTGCGAACATCGAGGCCAGCACCCAGAACCGGGTGTCGCGCGAGGCTCGGAGCAGAGCGGTGATCGTGCGGGCGAACGGGTTGACGCGGCGATCGGTGTCGGCAGGTTCGGTGTCGGGGTTCGCCCCATAGCGGACCGCGCCGATCGCGGCGGGGCTCTCGCGCAGGAAGAGCAGGACGCCGAGCAGGGCCGCCGTCGCGACAGCTCCGCAGGCGAGAACAGGCGCGCGCCAGTCGGCTCGCTCGAGCAGCACGGACAGCAGGGGCAGCATCGCGAACTGTCCGAATACGCCTGCCGCGGTGAGCAATCCGGTAGCAAGACCGATCTTGCGGTAGAACCAGCGATTCGCCACGGTCGCGGCGAACACCGTCGTGATCGACCCGGTCCCGACCCCGATGGCGAAACCGAACCACAGCACGAACCAGAAGACCGACGGAGTCCAGATCGCGGTGAGGACCGAACTCGCGATCAGCGCGAGCAGTGCGTACGACGTCACCCGGCGGATGCCGTAGCGGTCCATCATGGCCGCGGCGAACGGCCCGACCACCCCGTAGAGCACCATGTTCACCGCCACCGCGGCGCCGATTCCGGTGCGACTCCACCCCTTCGTCTCGACCAGCGGTTCGGTGATCAGCCCCGCGATCGTGGCGAAACTCCCCGCCGCGACGAGCGTGAGGGCCGCCACGGCCACGATCGTCCACGCGGGATGAAAACGGGGCGCCCGCCGGATCGCGCGCTGCTCGATATCGACTGCGGAAATAC
>NZ_JBHWZY010000775.1:0-3331 GCF_042727815.1 Nocardia sp. NPDC060220 | reverse complement strand
GTGTGACAGCGGGTTCGGAGGCCAGAATCAGCTCCGCGACCTTCGGGCCCGCCTGTTCCAAACTGAACGAGCGGCCCATCTGCATCGACATCAGGTCGATGCCGAGCGTCTTGGTGACCCGCGCGCCCAGTTCGACCGCCATCAACGAGTCGAGCCCCAGCTCCGGCACGGGCACCGTCATGTCGATCGATTCGACCGGAACCCCCATGACCACCGCGAGTTCGTCGGCCATCTTGCGGGCGATGGCGGGTCCGCGCTTGGCTTCCTCCATCGCGGCGAGTTCGGCGCGGAGCTTGGCCAATTCGGAGGTGTCCTTGGCCGAGGACTGCGCCAGGGCGGCGGTGCGGCCGGTGCGTACCAGCTGCGGGAAGGTTCCGGTCAGTTTCGCCCAGTCGGTGGGAATGATCGCCGCGTTCGTCACGCCGAGGCGCAGGGTCTGTTCGAGGTAGGCGGTGGCGTCGGCCATGTCGATCGGACCGAAACCCACCAGGTCCAGATACTTTTCGGCGGTTTCATCCGACGCCATGCCGCCCGAGGCGCCGGACAGGTGTCCCCAGCCGACGCACAGTGCGCGCTCCCCCGCGGCGGCCCAGCGCCGGGCCAGAGTTTCGACGGCGACGTTGGCAGCACAGTAGTTGTATTGACCGTAGATCCCGTACATCGAGCCGCCCGAGGAACACAGCACGAACATGTCGAGGGTGATGCCCGCGTCGGCTACCGCCTGGTGGATCACCTGCGCGCCATGGACTTTGGGGCGATAGACCCGGTCGAGCTCGTCGCGCGCCATGCTGGCGAGACGGTTGTCGGCCACCGCGCCCGCGGCGTGGAACACCGCGCGCAACGGGTGTTGTTCGCTGTGCGCGCGGGCGACGATCGCGGCGACGGCGGCGGCATCGGTGACGTCGGCGTGTTCTTCGATCACCTCGATGCCCACCGCGCGCCACACCTCGAGCTGACGGCGCGCCGTCTCGGTGGCGGCGCCGCTGCGCCCGACCAGTACCAGCCTGCGCGCACCGCGCAGCGCCAGCCAGCGGCCGATCGCCATGCCGAACCCACCGAACCCACCGGTGATGAGATAGTTTCCGGCGCCGTCGATGTCGAGCGGCGGCAGCGAGGGCCGCACGGGCGGGCGCGGATCGTCCATCCGCAGGGCGACCCGGCCGACGCGCGAGGACCGCAGTGTCTCCTCGAACGCCTGACTCACCTCGTGTGTCTCGAACATCTGGTACGGCAGCGGGGTGTAGACGCCTTCGGTGACCTTCTCGAACACCCGCTCCAGCAGTCGCGACAGCCGTTGCGGGCGCACCGCGACCAGGCGGTCCAGATCCATCGAGTAGTAGGCGAGGTTCTTGTCGAAGTTGGCCAGTTCCAGCAGCCCGCCGGTGTAGATGTCGGCCTTGCCGACCTCGACGATGCGACCGAATTCGGCTGCGGCGTTGAAGTTCTGGCGCAGGATCTCACCGGGTGCGCTGCTGACGATCACATCGGCACCGGCGCCGCCGGTCAGCGCGAGGACATCGTCGACGAAATTGAGCGACCGCGAGTTCACCGCGAAATCCGCGCCCATGGCCAGGACGTGTTCGCGCCGCTCGGGCGAGCTCGCGGTGCCGATGATGCGGGCGCCGATGGACTTGGCCACCTGGATGGCCGCGGTGCCGACGCCGCCCGCCGCACCGTGGATCAGCACGGTCTCGCCCGGTTCGAGGCGGGCCAGGTCGTGCAGGGCGTATTCGGCCGTGCCGAAGGCGATGGTGCTGGTGCAGTAGCCGGGATCGGTGTCGGCGGGCACGATCACCGCCAGCGCCCGATCGACGACGGCGAATCGGCGCATCATGCCCTTGGACGCCACCGCGACCTTGTCGCCGACCGCGACATCGCTGACCTCGGCACCGACCCGAACCACGGTGCCGATGCCCTCCATACCGGGCACGGTGCCGAAATACGTCGGCGCGAGTTCGCGTTCGCCGAGCAGGCCGATGACCTTGAGCGGATCCTTGTAGTTCAATCCGATCACCGCCATCGCGACCTCGATCTGGCCCGCGGCCGGCTCCGGACGTGGGCATTCACGCCACGCCACCTGCGAGAGCACCCGCGTGCGTGGCATGTCCAGCTCGAAGTTCGCCGCCGGATCGGCCAGCGGATGCGACGTCTCGAGCTCGTCGATGCGCTCGGGCAGCGGCTTGGTCACCATCGGCGCCCAGCGCCTGCCGTCGCGCAGCAGCACCTCGTCGCTGTTGTCGAGGGTGAAGGCACCGGGCACACCCAGTTCGGCGACGAGTTCGGCGACGGTGGTGCCGGGCTCGGTGTCGACCAACCGCCAGCGCAGCGGGGTCTGTTCGTTGAGCAGCACCCGGCGGCCACCGGCGAGCGCGGCCTGGCGCGGGTCCGGTGCGACATCGCTGCCGGGAACCGTGAAGGCGGATTCGGTGACCAGCGTGGCGTGGACGTTGCCGTCGCCGAAGCTGATCTGTGGCGGGGCGCCTTCCACGGTCGGGGTGACGTACTCCGACACCGCGACCGCGACGCGCTTGAGCGTCCACAGGTCGGCGACGTCGTCGGTGCCCGCACCGACGACCACACAGACGTGGGTGCGCTGCGTTTCGTCGGCTTTCGCCGCCTCCAGATTCGCGACGAGCTCCGACTCCAGTTCGTCGCTGTTCGGATCGACGAGCTGCACCCGCGACCCCGGGATCGCGGCGGCCAGTTCGGCGGTGCGCGGGCTGTCACCGAGCGCGACGATCACGGTGGACACCGACCCGGCTTCGGTCAACGCCGCGGGGTCGATCGGGTCGCGCTCTTCGAGCACCTCGGTGTAGTAGAAGTCGGCCATCCGGTGCAGCGGGCTGTCACCGGGCTTGAGCGCACCGATCTGCAGGCCGGTCAACCGCGCCACCAGGTTTCGGTCCCGGTCGAGCAGGTCGACATCGGCGCGCAGGCGGGCACCGGGGTCGCGGCGGGCGATGACGGTGATCTCCGCGGGGAGTTCGGCGAGCAGCCGCACCGCGTTCACCCCGACGGGCACCATCACGCCCTCGTTGATCCGTTCGTCGGTGAAAAGCATGGCCGCGCACTGCATCGCGGCGTCGACGACGGCCGGATGCGCCAGATGTCGCGAGCCTTCGGCGATGCTCCCGTCGACGGTGGCCAGCACCACGTCGCGTCCCACCCGCACAGAGGTCACCCGCTGGAACGTCGGACCGTATTGCAGCCCGGCCGAGGCCAGGCCCGCGTAGAACATCGCCGGGTCGACGTCGACACCGACCTCGATGGTGGGCAACGCGACTTCGGTCTGTTCGTGGCTGCCGGTCAGGGTGCGCCCGGTCGAGTGCAC
>NZ_JBHWZY010000774.1:0-3334 GCF_042727815.1 Nocardia sp. NPDC060220 | reverse complement strand
GATCATCACCATCCGCGACCGGTTCACCACCTTCGCCGACGAGCACGGCTGGCTCGACAGCTGATCTCGCGCCAGGGCGGTTATCGCGCCCGCCGATGAACTCCGGCGCGGACTCGGCGAGCGCGACAGGCACGCACTCGATGTCCGCGCACGTGTCGGTCCCCCGTCCTACGATCGCCTCACACACCGATGAATCGGGCGTGCTCGCATCGTCGACACGGGTGAACACACCCGCGAGGAGGATCGGATGGATCTACCGGTGATGCCGCCAGTGCGCCCCATGCTGGCCAAGTCGACGCCGTCGCTACCGCGCGAGCCAGGACTCAGCTATGAGCCGAAGTGGGACGGCTTCCGCTGCGTCGTGTTCCGCGACGGTGACGAGATCGAACTCGGCTCCCGCAACGACCGCCCGCTCACCCGGTACTTCCCCGAGCTGGCCGAGCTGCTGAAGGAGGCGCTGCCGCAACGCTGCGTCATCGACGGGGAGATCGTGGTCGTCACCGATCACGGCCTCGATTTCGACACCTTGCAGCAGCGGTTGCACCCGGCCGCGTCGCGGGTCACCAAACTCGCGACGCAGACACCGGCCAGTTTCGTCGCCTTCGACCTGCTCGCCCTCGGCGATCGCGATCTCACCACCGCACCGTTCGCGCAGCGGCGCCGCGAACTCGAGTCGTTGCTCGACGCCGCGCCCGGCCGGATCCATCTCACACCGATCACCCAGGATCCCGACGTGGCTCAGGACTGGTTCACCCGCTTCGAAGGCGCGGGCTTCGACGGCGTGATGGCCAAGTCCGACGAGCTGGCCTACCTGCAGGACAAGCGAGTGATGCTCAAGATCAAGCACGAGCGCACCGCCGACTGCGTGGTCGCCGGTTACCGGATGCACAAGGACGGCGAAGGCGTCGGTTCGCTGCTGCTCGGCCTGTTCGACGACGAGGGCAATCTGCACCATGTCGGGGTGGCGTCGAGTTTCACCGCGGCCCGGCGCCGCGAATTGCTCGGCGAGCTGGCGCCGTTGCGCGAGAACGCGCTCGACGACCATCCGTGGCGCACCTGGGCCGACGCCGCCGCGCAGGCGAACGCCGACGGCAAGATGCCCGGCGGGCAGAGCCGCTGGAGCGGGGGCAAGGATCTGTCGTGGGAGCCGCTGCGGCCCGAGCTGGTCGCCGAAGTGCGCTACGAGCACGTGCAGTCGGGACGGTTCCGCCACGGCGGGCGGCTGGCGCGGTTCCGCGCCGACCGAACCCCCGATTCGTGCACGTACGCCCAGCTCGATGAAGTGGCGCCCGCCGAGCTCGACGCGATCTTCGGAGTCGGCCGATGAGCGCCGCGGTAGAACTCGACATCGACGGCCGGGCGCTCACCATCAGCAATCCCGACAAGGTCTACTTCACCAAACGCGGCGAGACCAAGCTCGATCTGGTCAACTACTACCGCGCTGTCGCCGCACCGCTGCTCGGTGTGATCGGTGGTCGCCCGCTACTGCTGGAACGCTATCCCGACGGCGCGTCGGGCAAATCATGGTTCCAGAAGCGGGTCCCGAAGTCCGCGCCGGACTGGTTGCAGACCGTGGAGGTGTCCACCCCCAACGGCACCACCAGCGACGCGCTGGTGGCCCACGATCTCGCGCACATCCTGTGGGCGGTGAATCAGGGCTGTCTCGGTTTTCACGTGTGGCCCAATCATGTTCCGGATCTGCGGATCGCCGACGAACTACGCATCGACCTCGATCCCTCGCCCGGCATCGGTTTCGATGATCTGCGCCGGGCCGCGGTGCTCACCCGCGAACTGCTGGCCGAACTCGGCGTCGACTCGTCCATCAAGACCTCGGGCTCACGTGGCCTGCACATCTACGCGGCGCTGGAACCGCGCTGGGACGGCTACGAGGTGCGGGCCGCCGCGGTGGCGCTGGCCAGGGAGCTCGAGCGCAGGCATCCCGAGGAGATCACCGCGCAGTGGTGGAAAGAGGAACGCGGCTCGCGGGTGTTCATCGATTTCAATCAGAACGCCCCGCACAAGACCGTGTTCGGCGCCTGGTCGGTGCGGCCGAAGGTCGGCGGTCAGGTGTCGACACCGATCACCTGGGCCGAACTCGACACCGTCGTTCCCGATGAGCTCACGCTGGCCACCGTGCCCGCCCGCCTCGCCGAGTCGGGTGATCCCTGGGCGCACCGGGCACCGCAATCGATCGAACCGCTGCTGACGATGTCGGAGCGCGATATGGCAGCGGGGCTGATGGACGCACCGTGGCCACCGCAGTATCCGAAGATGCCCAACGAGCCGCCGCGCGTGCAACCGAGCCGGGCCAAGAAGGAGTGAGAACCTATTCGGTGGTCCACAGCGACCAGACCGCGGCGCTGCCCTTGCCCTCGCACACAAGCGCGTGGTTGTCGGAGGTACGGCCCGATTTGTCCACCGAGGGATCGCATTTCGCCCCCGCGGTGTAGTAGGACCCCGATACCTTGAACGGCCCCGACCAGGTATGACCACTCGGTCCGCGCAGACACAGCAATGTCGCACCGTCTGCCGCGACGCCGAGCAGACCGGCCTTCTCCGCGGTGCACTCCGTGTCCTTCTCGACCACGCCGCTCTTCTCGCCGCCGCCCGCGGGGCTCGTCACCGGGACGGCCTCGGTCACCGTCGGTGCCGTGTGCGAGGTCACCGACACCGGCGTCGGCGTCGTGGTCGCCGCCGACTGGGCGAGAGCCGGCATCGACACGTCCAACCCGCCGAAAACGGCGAGCCCGATCGCTGCCGCGACCGCCACCTCGGAGATACCGAGCAGCAGTGCCAGCACCGCGATCCCCCGCCCGCGTGGATGCCCGAACGACAGCAGCCCGAACACGATCGCGATCGGGAACAGCAGCACCAGCGCGGCGGCCAGTGCCACCATCGAGTACGGATTCACGCGCGGTTGGTCACCGCGGCGACCGCCGGTCGCACTGTCCGCGCTCACCTGCGGCCAGCGCTGGCCGTCCCAACGCCGATCGTCGGACTCCTGCTCGGGGTCGTCATCCCATTCCTCGTACCGTGCCATCAACCCCGGGTCCCTCTCCGATCTCCCCGGGCGCACAACGAAACAGGTGCGGCGCCGGGTTACGCGACGAGAATAAGGACTCAAAGCCCAGTAGCACAGCTCAAACGCGAAATAGGGTCACAGTGACATAACGTGTCAACTCGCGCGAGCGCCCTGGTAACGAACCGGCTAACACCCTTACCCCGGCGGACGGAACAGGTTCATGCTGGTCATCAAGTGCAGCGTTGCGCGCACCCCTGAGCTCGCGAGGAGGAATCATGTCCGACAGCACGCCGTCGGCAGACCGCGCCTGGC
>NZ_JBHWZY010000773.1:0-3341 GCF_042727815.1 Nocardia sp. NPDC060220 | reverse complement strand
TGCGTGACGGCTTCCAACACGACCTGCTCCTCGATTCCCTTGCGGTAGAGGTCTTTCCGGGATTCCGGCACGAAATCGCGGCCGTTGAGCCGCACCACCATGCCGGGCGCCGCCGGCACCGCGAACGGTGCGGCGTCGTGGCGGTGGATGTCGACGATGGGCGCACCGAGCACCGCCAGTTGCAGCGCCGCCTTCTTGAGCGCCACGTCGCTGTCGCCGGTCGGGCCCTGATCGGTGGACAGAGCGATCACCTCGGCGCCGAGCGTCCGGCGCACGAGCGAGGTGAGCGTGGCCTTCGGGCCGAACTCGACGAACACGTTGCAGCCGTCGGCCTGCATGGCCCGCAGACCCGCCACGAACTCGACGGTTTCGAGCAACTGCTCGGTGAGCACGCGACGGTTGGTCGCGACCCGCGCACCGTATTCGGCGTCCCGGGAATTCGCGTAGATCTTGGTCTTGGGGGCGCGAATGGCGACGCTCTTCACCGCGGCCTTGAACGGCTCGACCGCGTGGGCGACGTAGCGGGTGTGGAACGCGCCCGCTACCGGCAGCTCGCGCACGGTCAGTCCCTGTGCCCGGCCCGCCGCGACGAACTCCGCGACAGCCGCGGTGCCGCCGCCGACCACCACCTGGTCGGGTGCGTTGTGATTGCACACGCTCACGTCGGGATGGTCGGCGAGGATCGCGCTGACCTGTTCACGGTCGGCCTGTACCGCCGCCATCGTGCCCGCGTCGGTGTCGGTGTCGATCGCCATCGCCGCTCCGCGTGCCCTGGCGAGAGTGAAGTAGTCGACGGCGTCCAGCGAACCCGCTGCCCACAGCGCGGTCAGTTCACCGAAGCTGTGGCCCATGAACCCTTCGCAGGTCAGGCCGCGCTCGGCCAGGAACCGGTACTGGCCCACCGACAGCGCCGCGATCGCGGGCTGCGCGAACTCGGTGCGCCGCAACGTCGCCTCCTGGGCGTTGCGCAGCTCGGGGTCGAACACCGGCGCCGGGAACACCACCGAGGCCGGCGGCCGGGCGGCGTCGGCGAACACGGCGTTGGCCTCGTCGAAGGCGGTGGCGACGGTGGGGTTGTTCAGCACCGCGGCCAGGCCCATGTCCACGTATTGGCTGCCCTGACCGGCGAACAGCGCGCCGATCTTCAGATCGGGCATGGCGCGCCGGCGGAAGACGATGCCGCGCGGATGCGTCCATTCGTCGGCGTCACCGGCGAGTTCGGTCACCGCCAGTGCGCGCAGTGCCGATGCTTCCTCGTCGTCGCGCGCCACGAACCCGACGCGCGCGTGCTCGGCCGGAATCCCGGCGTCACCGTTCGGGGCGGCGTCCGAGCTCAGCAAGCTCGCCAGTTCGGTTGTCGAGGCGGCGTGCCACAGGCGGACTCGCGCGGTGCGGTGCATCGTGAGCGCGTGTCCGCGGCCCTCGGCTGCTTCCTCGAGGATCGCGTGAAAGTTGGTGCCGCCGAAGCCCATCGCCGATGCCGCCGCACGACGCTGCGGCCGGTGCGGATCACGAATCCACGGCCGGGTCCTGGTGTTGATGTAGAGCGGCGAGGAATCGTCGAGCGCCTTGTTCGGCGCGGTGACATTGATCGTCGGCGGCAGCACCTTGTGGTGCAACGCCAGCGCCAGCTTGATCAGGCTGGCCGCACCGGCGGCGCCCTTGGTGTGCCCGATCTGGGATTTCACGCTGCCGATCGCGGCGTACCCGGTCTCGTCGGTGGCCTCGCGCAGCACCGCGTTCAAGGCGGCGAGTTCGGTCTGATCGCCGACGCGGGTGCCGGTGGCATGTGCCTCGAACAGCCCGATCGTGGCGGGCGAGCAGTCCGCGTCCTCGTAGGCGCGGTGCAGGGCGGCCTGCTGACCTTCGGCGCGCGGGGCATAGATGCTCTTGAACCGCCCGTCGCTCGACGATCCGATGCCCTTGATCACCGCGTACACCCGGTCACCGTCGCGCTCGGCGTCGGCGAGGCGCTTGAGGGCGATCATGCCGATGCCCTCGCCGACCAGGGTGCCGTCGGCACTGTCGTCGAGCGGCTTGATGACACCGGACCGCGACAGCGCCCCGACCTTGCTGAAGCACAGGTAACCGAAGATCGAGTTCTCGGTGTCACAGCCACCGGTGATCATCATGTCGGCGCGACCGGACACCAGCTCGCTGATCGCGACGTGGACCGCCGACAGCGAACTGGCGCACGCCGCGTCGACGGTGCAGTTCATGCCGCCGAGATCGAGGCGGTTGGCGACCCGGCCCGCGATCACATTGCCCAGCAGGCCGGGGAACGAGTTCTCCTCCCACGACGGGAAGGCGTCGGCGTACTTCTGCGCGATCTGTTCGGCGTCGGCCTGGGTCAGCCCACAGCTGCGGATGACCTCCTTGAGCACCGGCGTCGACAGACGGGCGGCCAGTGGGTGCGACAGTGTCGTCGGTCCGGCGACGCCGAGAACCACACCGGTGCGCTCGGGCCGGTACCAGTCCGACCCGACGGCGCCCGCGTCGGCGAGCACGTCACGGGCGACGAGCAGGCTCAGCAGCTGCACGACCGTGGTGACCTCGAGCTGATTGGGCGGCAGCCCGAACTCGGTGACGCTGAACGGCATCTCGGGCACGAAACCGCCACGGCGGCAATAGGTCTTGTCGGGCGCCGTCGGGTCGGCGTCGTAGTAGTCGTCGAGGTTCCAGTGCGTGGCCGGCACGTCGGACATGCAGTCCGCGGCGTCGACGACGTTCTGCCAGAAGTCACGGAAGTTGGCGGCCATGGGGAACAGGCCGCTCAGTCCGACGATCGCGATCGGATTGTCGGCTAGTCGCCGCGTCATGGCCGGGTCTTCGGAGTGCCGAAGGTGGTCGTTCATGGTTGCTATCCCTTGTCTTCTGCTCAGAGTTGCGAAACTCGCACAGTCCGGACCTCGTCGATGAGGTCGGCCATCGCCGTACCGATGAGCTGATGGCCCGCCGGACTCGGATGCATGCCGTCCGGGGACCACATGACCGGGTCCGCGGTGATGGGTGCGTTCACCAAATCGAGTCGCACGAGATCGAACTCGTGGACGAGGTCGTCGAGATAGTCGTTGGCTTGCGCGAATCGCGACCGCAACACCGTGCGGACGGATTCGGGCAGGCCGGGCAGGCGGTCCGGGATATTCGGCCAGTTCGTGGTGAACACCAGCCGATCCGGGCGCGCCAGCCCGGCATAGATATGACGCAGGTTGCGGCGGAAGCGATCCGGGTCGTAGTCGGTGACCAGGTCGTTTCCGCCCACGATCACGCCGATCAGCGCAGCATCGGCGGCCAGGGCGATCGGCAGTTGCCGGTCGACGACATCCTGGGTGGTGGCCCCG
>NZ_JBHWZY010000772.1:0-3354 GCF_042727815.1 Nocardia sp. NPDC060220 | reverse complement strand
AGTGCGTCTCCCCAGAAAGGATTCGAGCCAGATGACGGTACTCGACTCGATTCTCGACGGGGTCCGAGCGGATGTTGCCGCTCGCGAAGCCCTCCTCGATTTTCAAGCGATCAAAGCTGCTGCCGCCGCGGTCAAGGGACCGCTGGACGCACACGCCGCGCTGCACGAGGACGGAATCGGTGTCATCGCGGAAGTGAAGCGAGCCAGCCCCTCCAAGGGCGCGCTCGCCGACATTCCCGATCCCGCCGTGCTGGCCAAGGCCTACGAAGACGGGGGCGCGCGCATCATCAGCGTGCTCACCGAGGGCCGCCGCTTCGGTGGATCGCTCGACGATCTCGACGCCGTGCGCGCCGCCGTGAACATCCCGGTGCTGCGCAAGGACTTCGTCGTCGGCCCGTACCAGATCCACGAGGCCCGTGCCCACGGCGCCGATGTGATCCTGCTGATCGTGGCCGCGCTCGAACAGGACGTGCTCGCCTCGCTGATCGACCGCACCGAATCCCTCGGCATGACCGCCCTGGTGGAGGTGCACACCGAGGAAGAGGCCGATCGCGCCCTCGAAGCCGGTGCGACGGTGATCGGCATCAACGCGCGCAACCTCAAGACCCTCGAGGTCGACCGCGATGTGTTCGCGCGGATCGCGCCCGGCCTGCCCTCGGAGGTCATCCGGGTGGCCGAGTCCGGCATCCGCGGCACCGCCGACCTGCTGGCCTACGCCGGTGCGGGCGCCGATGCCGTGCTCGTCGGCGAAGGCCTGGTGACCAGCGGTAACCCGCGTTCGGCCGTGTCCGAACTGGTGACCGCCGGCACGCACCCGTCCTGCCCGAAGCCGGCCCGACGGAGCATCCGGTGACGGTGCTTCCCCCGGCGAGCGCCGGTGTCGCCCAGCACTCCGAGTACGAACCCGACGCGGGCGGCCACTTCGGTGTCTACGGCGGACGGCACGTCCCCGAGGCGCTGATGGCCGTGATCGAAGAGGTCACCGCCGAGTACGACAAGATCCGCACCGATCGCGGCTTCCTCGACGAGCTCGACCGGCTGCAGCGCGACTACACCGGCCGTCCGTCGCCGGTGTTCGAATGCACCCGGTTGGCCGCGCACGCGGGTGGCGCGCGGATCTTCCTCAAGCGTGAGGACCTCAACCACACCGGCTCGCACAAGATCAACAATGTGCTCGGTCAGGCGTTGCTCGCCAAGCGGATGGGCAAGACGCGCGTCATCGCCGAGACCGGAGCGGGCCAGCACGGCGTCGCGACGGCCACCGCGTGCGCGCTGCTCGGCCTCGACTGCGTGGTCTACATGGGTGCGGTCGACACCGCCCGCCAGGCGCTCAACGTGGCCCGCATGCGGCTGCTCGGCGCCGAGGTGATCCCGGTGACCTCGGGTTCGCAGACGCTCAAGGACGCGATCAACGAGGCATTGCGCGACTGGGTGACCCACGCCGACGACACGTTCTACTGCTTCGGCACCGCCGCCGGTCCGCACCCGTTCCCGCTGCTGGTCCGTGATTTCCAGCGCGTGATCGGCTTGGAGGCGCGCGAGCAGATCCAGCTTCCGGCGCAAGCGGGCAGGCTGCCCGACGCCGTCGTGGCCTGCGTGGGCGGCGGTTCCAACGCCATCGGCATCTTCCACGCCTTCATCCCCGATGCGGGCGTGCGCCTCGTCGGTTTCGAGGCGGCCGGCGACGGCGTCGAAACCGGGCGCCACGCCGCCACCTTCACCGGTGGCACGCCCGGTGCGTTCCAGGGCGCCTACTCGTACCTGTTGCAGGACGAAGACGGCCAGACCATCGAATCGCATTCGATCTCGGCCGGACTCGACTACCCGGGCGTCGGCCCCGAGCACGCCCACCTCAAGGACATCGGCCGCGCCGAATACCGGCCGATCACCGACACCGAGGCGATGGACGCGCTGCTGCTGCTCTCGCGCACCGAGGGCATCATCCCGGCGATCGAGTCCGCGCACGCGGTGGCGGGCGCGCTGAAGCTGGGCGTGGAGCTCGGCGAGGGCGCGGTCATCCTGGTCAACCTGTCCGGTCGCGGTGACAAGGACATGGACACAGCGGGGCGCTGGTTCGGTCTGTTCGACGACGATGCCGAGGAGCACCAACAGTGAGTCAGCAGTCGCGTCTTGCGAACACCTTCGCCGCAGCCCGCAGCGAGGGCCGGGCCGCCCTGATCGGCTATCTGCCCGCCGGTTATCCCGATCTCGCCGGCTCCATCGCCGCGTGCCGGGCGCTCGTCGAATCCGGCTGTGACATCGTCGAAGTCGGCGTCGCCTACTCCGATCCCGTGATGGACGGCCCGGTCATCCAGGCCGCCGCCGAGCAGGCGCTGCGCAGCGGGGTGCGGGTGCGCGACGTGTTCTCGGTCGTCGAGGCGATCGCCGATGCCGGTGGTCAGGCCGTGGTGATGAGCTACTGGAACCCGGTGCTCAAATACGGCGTCGACACCTTCGCCCGCGATCTCGCCGCGGCCGGTGGCGCCGGCATCATCACGCCGAACCTGATCCCCGACGAGGCCGACGACTGGTTCGTCGCTTCGGCCACGCACAATCTGGATCGCATCTTCCTGGTCGCGCCGTCGTCGACCGAAGAGCGTCTGGTCAAGACCCTCGAGGCCTCCCGCGGCTTCATCTACGCGGCCTCGACCATGGGTGTGACCGGTGCCCGTGACGCGGTCTCCTCGGCCGCACCCGCGCTGTGCTCGCGCATCCGCGCGCACTCCGACATCCCGATCGGCGTCGGCCTCGGCGTGCGCTCGGGGGCGCAGGCCGCCGAGATCGCCGCGTACGCCGACGGCGTGATCGTCGGCTCGGCGCTGGTCTCGGCCGTGCCGGAGGGTCTCGACGCGGTGCGCGCACTGACGGCCGAACTGGCCGAGGGCGTGCGTTCGGCGACCGTTCGCTCCTAGCAGTTCGCACGATGGGCCCGGCCGCTGATCCGCGGCCGGGCCCATCGCTCGTCACCGGCCCGTCGTCCACCGTCCGGGTCGCGGCAACACGCCCGTAGGGCTCTCCACTAACGTGGGCCGGGTGAACTCAGTCCTGGCCTATATTCCGAGTCCGCCCCAGGGGGTCTGGCAACTCGGACCCTTCCCGCTGCGGGCATACGCACTGTTCATCATTCTCGGCATCGTCGTCGCCATCTGGTGGGGTGAACGCCGGTGGCGCGAGCGCGGTGGTCAGCCGGGCGCCGTGCTCGATGTCGCGATGTTCGCGGTGCCGTTCGGCCTGGTCGGCGGCCGGATCTATCACGTGGCCACCGACTGGCAGAAGTACTTCGGCGAGGGCAAGCATCCCGTCGAGGCGCTCTACATCTGGCAGGGTGGCCTCGGCATCTGGGGCGCGGTGTTC
>NZ_JBHWZY010000771.1:0-3357 GCF_042727815.1 Nocardia sp. NPDC060220 | reverse complement strand
CATCCCCTCGATGTCGCTCAACCCCTATGCCAAGGGTGCTGAACGCCTCGAAGTGGGCGGGCATCAGTACGCGCTGCTGGCCGGGCTCACCGAGTCGATCGACTTCCTCGCCGGGCTCGACGAGCGCGCCTCCGGCACCCGCCGCGAACGCCTCGAGATGTCGATCACCTCGCTGCAGGACTATCACGACCAGCTCTTCGATCACCTCATGCAGGTGCTGGAGAAGGTCGACAACCTCACCGTGATCGGCCGGGCCTCCACCCGCATCCCGACGGTCAGTTTCACGATGGCCGGGATGCAGGCGGAGAAGGTGGCGGCCAAGCTGGCCGATGCCAGGATCGGGACGGTCAGCGGTGTGCACGGCGGCAGCCGACTACTCGACGCGCTGGGTGTGAACGATGAGGGCGGTGCGGTGACGATCGGGCTCGCGCCCTATACGACCCGCTACGAGATCGACCAGCTCGGCCGTGCCCTCAGCGCCCTCGAATAGCATGCGCTAGTCGCGAACCCGCAGGATCACCTTGCCGAAGGTCTGCGAGTCGTCGAGCAGTTCGTGCGCGCGGGCGGCTTCGGTGATCGGCAGCTCGGTGGAGATCACCGGCACGATCTCGCCGGCGGCCACCTGCGGCCACAGTTGTGCGCGGACCGCCGCGATGATCTCGGCCTTGCTCCCCGGCCCCGATCGTGGACGGCCGCGCACGTTGGTCGCCGCCACGGTGCCCCACTTACGCAGCAGTGCGGCGATATTCAGCGTCCCGCTGACGCCCCCTTGCATCCCGATCACCACCAGCTGCCCATAGGGTGCGAGCGCCTCCACGTTTCGTTCCAGGTACTTCGCACCCATGTTGTCGAGAATCACGTCGGCCCCGCCCTGATCCGCGACCGTTGCGACGAAGTCGCCGGTCCGGTAGTTGATCAAGATCTCCGCCCCCAGCTCGGCGCACTTGGTCAGCTTCGCGTCCGAGCCGGCCGTCACCGCGACCCGCGCTCCGAGCCCGCGCGCCACCTGGATCGCGTGCGTCCCGATCCCGCCGCCGCCGCCGTGGATCAACACCAGCTGCCCCGATCGCAGCCCCGCCGTCATCACCAGGTTCGACCACACGGTCGCCGCCACCTCCGGCAACCCCGCGGCCGCGACAGCGTCCATCCCCTCCGGAATCGGCAACAGCTGCGTCGCGGGCACCGCCACGAACTGGGCGTACCCACCCCCGGCGAGCAACGCGCACACCCGATCCCCGACCTGCCAGTCCGTCACCCCCGCCCCCAACCGCGCGATCGTCCCCGAACACTCCAACCCGAGGATCGAACTCGCATCCGCGGGCGGCGGATAGAACCCCTTCCGCTGCATCACATCGGCCCGATTGACCCCTGCCGCAACAACTTCCACCAACACTTCACCGGGCCCCGGCTCCGGATCGATCGTCACGGTCCACTCCATGACCTCCGGCCCACCGAACCCGTTCAGCTCAATCGCGTACATGACACCAATCCTCTCCCCACACCCCGCCGGTAGCCAGAACCCCGCGCCGATGTCGCCGACAGTTCTCGCCGGCGCGAGACAACCCGGCCCAGGTCCGCCCAGACTTGCGGAAGGCCGGATCAGGTCGGCTACCATCCTTGCCAGGGAGACGTGGCAGAGCGGCCGAATGCACTCGCCTTGAAAGCGAGCATGGGTAACACCATCGGGGGTTCAAATCCCTCCGTCTCCGCCAAAGGCCCGCAGGTCAGGATCGGCCGAGGAGCTTCGGTCCTGGCACGGGTCCACCCGTTCGGAAGGTTTCGATTTCCTCGGCTCGGGTGCTCACCCATTCCAGCAGGCCGTGGAGCTTTTCGGCTGCCTCGTGGCCGATCGGGGTCAGGGCGTAGGAAACCTGTGGGGGCACAGTGGGTTCGACGGTGCGCTCGACCAGGCCGTAGTCGGTGAAGGTGCGCAGGTTCTGCGACAGCATCTTCTCGCTGATGCTGCCGATTCGGTCACGCAGGACGTGGTAGCGCATCGAGCCGTCGAGTAGCGCGGCCAGGATCAGGACGCCCCAGCGACTGGTGACTTTGCCGAGGATGGCGTGGGCCGGACACTCTTTGTCGAATACGTCACGTTGACCGAGTGTGGGCCGGTCGCTGTCCGGGACTCCTACCGCCATGCAATGAGCTTACCTATCGGTATGCCCTTTCCAATGGAAAGTCCCCTTCCTACGGTTGGCCCATGGTGGATATCAGCAGGGTTCTGGTGATCGGGGCGACCGGTCATGTCGGCGGTCAGGTGGCGGCGCAGCTCGCCGCGGGCGGAACGTGGGTGCGGGCATCGGCGCGCGACCCGCGCGCGGCGTCGCTGCCTTCGGGTATCGAGGTGGTGCAGGGCGACCTGACAGTCCCGGACACCTTGGACAGTGCCCTCGACGGCATCGACGCGGTCTACCTGACCTGGCCGATGTTGTCGGCGGAGATCGCGGAGCGGGTCGTTGCCCGCATCGCCGCACACGCGCGCCGCATCGTCCTGCTCTCCTCCGCCTCGGTCCGCGACGACCTGGATGAGCAGGACCACCCGATCGGCCGGGCACACGCCCTCATCGAGCAGCCGATCACCGAGTCGTCACTGGAATGGACCTTCCTGCGGCCCGGTGGTTTCGCTACCAACACTGTCGAATGGGCACCTCAGATTCGCGCGGGCGACGTCGTGCGCGGCGCGTACGGCGCCGCCACGATGCCCCTGCTGCACGAGGCGGATATCGCCGCGGTCGCCGTGCGCGCACTGACCACCGACGGCCATGCCGGGGCGAAGTACCACCTGACCGGCCCGGCCGCGCTGAGCCGAATCGACCAGGTCGAAGCGATCGGCGCCGCACTCGGCCGCACGTTGGTCTGGGAGGAGATCAGCCCCGAAGACGCAGTGGCGCAAATGGGTTGGCTCCCACCCGACATCGCGCGCGTGGTGCTGCGCGGACTCGCTGGACTCGTCGGCACACCGGGCTCGGTGACCTCCACCGTGCACGACGTCACCGGGTCACCGGCCCGCGACTATCGTCGATGGGCAGCCGACCACGTCGCCGATTTCCGCTGACTACTCCTCGTCCCACGCCTGGATCGACGTCTGGTCGACTATGCGACCGTCGCGCAGGTTCGCCATCGAGTGGGCGAGGACGCGCGTGCCGTCCGGGTATCGGCACGATTCCACGAAGGCGATGTGGTCGCCGTCGATCAAGACGCTGTCGAGGGAGTGGGTCATCTCCCTGGAGCACACGTCGTCGAGCATCGCGCTGATTGCCGAGCGACCGTGCATCACCCGGGGGTGACTCGGTTGGTCGCGGTGGTCGACCATGCGGATCTCGGCATCGTCGCTGTAGAGCGTCAGCAGTGTTG
>NZ_JBHWZY010000770.1:0-3357 GCF_042727815.1 Nocardia sp. NPDC060220 | reverse complement strand
GCTATCGCCTCGGTGAAGACCGATCGCAATGATCGCCCCGACGAGCCGGTCATCATCTCGGCCGTCACGATCGACTGATCAAGGCCACACACAGAACTCCCCGCCGCGGACCGTCGCGGCGGGGAGTTCTCTTTGCTTCACGTGAAACAACGTCAGTCCGAAGTCACCGAGGCGAAGCCGTTGACGACCAGAGCGTCGTACACATCGTGGGGATTGGTACCGAGGTCCCAGCGGCCGAAGATCAGCAATCGCTCGGTGTCCTCGTGGCGCACGTCGACCTCGAGCATCGCGGATTTGCGGCCGATGCGGCGGTAAGAGACCATCCTGATCCGGTCGATCCGGTCGAGTGGGTAGTCCTTCGGGCCGGTGAGCGTGCCGACCACCAGGCGCGGCGCGGGGCCGGGAACCATGGTGAGCCGAGGGCGCTGCCGGATGCCGAGTGCGGACATCGCCAGCACGGCGACGGCGGCGATGCCGATGAGCAGCCTGCTCGGGCCGTCCTGGGCGAGGATTGCCAGCACGGCCAGCAGGATCCCGCCGCCGCTGATGGCGAGCAGACCTGCGACAGGGGTGGACCACGAGACGGGTTGTGCATCGTTCACGCGGTTGTTCGCCCCTCTATCCTCGAGTTGTGCACAGGGTTATCCACAGGTGTGCATGAATAACACCGGTGTAATCCGCTGCGATCAGCGCCATCGCATGGTCATGACCAGGCCGATGACCATCAGGCCGAACCCGATCAGGAAGTTCCAGGCGCCCAGATCGAGCATGAAGCCGATGTGGTCCTGCGCCAGGTAGTAGACGATCAGCCACACCAAGCCGGCGAGCATGAAGCCCAGCATGATCGCGACGTACCAGACCGGCGACGGCCCCGCTTTCACCTTCACCGGCGTGCGGCTGGCGGGGCTCGGGGTGTAGTCGGCCTTCTTGCGGACCTTGGACTTGGGCATGACGTCCTCGAATTCGGAGTACAGGTAACTCCTAGGCTATCGCAACTCCCGTACCCTCGACGCATGCGTGTATTGGTCGTCGACAACTACGACAGCTTCGTGTTCAACCTGGTGCAGTACCTCGGCCAGCTTGGTGCCGACGTCGTGGTCTGGCGCAATGATGACCCCCGCCTCGACGATCTGGACACCCTGCTCACCGTCGGGGACGAAGGTGGAGCGTTCGACGGCGTGCTGGTGAGCCCCGGCCCAGGCAGTCCCGACCGGGCGGGCGCGAGCATCCCGCTCGTGCACGCGGCGGCCCGGCACAACAAGCCGCTGCTCGGCGTGTGCCTCGGGCACCAGGCGATCGGCGAGGCATTCGGCGGCACCGTCGACCGGGCGCCCGAATTGCTGCACGGCAAGACCAGTGATGTTTTCCATCTCGGGTCCGGCGTGTTGGCCGGCCTGCCCGACCCCTTCACCGCCACCCGATACCACTCGCTGACGGTTCTCCCGGAAACCATTTCCGAGGAGTTGGTGGTGGTCGGCCACACCGAGAGCGGCATCGTGATGGCGATGCGTCATCGCACGCTGCCCATCCACGGCGTGCAGTTCCACCCCGAGTCCGTGCTCACCCAAGGCGGCCACCGGATGCTCGCCAACTGGCTCGAGGTCTGCGGCGAACGTCCGTCCGAGGCACTCGTCTCCGCGCTCGAGGCGGAGGTCGCCGCGCTGGTCACGCAGTGAGGCCGTGGGTGCGGTTGTCGGTGGCGGCGAGTCTGGACGGCTATATCGACGACGCGAGCGCACAGCGCCTGCTGCTGTCGAACACTGCCGACTTCGACCGGGTCGACCAGATCCGTGCCGAATCCGACGCGATCCTGATCGGTGCGCACACGCTGCGCACCGACAATCCCCGCCTGCTGGTGAACAGCGCCGAGCGCCGGGCGGCTCGGGTGGCGGCGGGCGAACCGGAGTTCCCGGTGAAGGTGACCGTCACCGATTCCGGTGATCTCGATCCGGGGCTGCGCTTCTGGCACACCGGCGGCGACAAACTCGTCTACACCTCCGATGCGGGTGCCGGGAGGCTGGGCGACCGGCTCGACGGACTCGCCGAGGTGGTGAGCCTCGGCGAGCGTGTCGCGCTCCCGGCCCTCGTCGCCGACCTCGGCGCGCGAGGTATCCACAGGCTGATGGTCGAAGGGGGTACCGGCATGCACACCGGCTTCCTCGCGGCCGATCTGGTCGACGAGATCCGGCTGGCGATCGCGCCGATCCTGGTCGGCGATCCGGCGGCGCCGCGCTTCGTCGGACCGGCGCAGTTCCCCGGCGGGGCCGGTCGCAGGTTGCACCTGGCGGGTGTGGAACAACTTGGGGATGTCGCTGTGCTGAACTACCTGGTCAGCCCCGATCCACAGCCCCGCAACTAACTGATACCGCGAACAGAATCACTGCATTGACCTGGGAAAATTCAGCTGTCCACAGTTCACGGACAACTTTGCTCCACACCTGAACATGACCGATTCCACATCACGCGAGAGTTGTGGATAACTCGCCGACCACAGGGAAACGACATGAGCCACGACGACACCGACCACCGGTTCATGCACAGGGCGATAGCGCTCGCCAGGAACTGTCCGCCCAGCGAGACGGCCTATTCGGTCGGCGCCGTGATCGTCGCCGACGGGGTGGAGATCGCGACCGGCTTCTCTCGCGAAACCGACGAGAAGGTGCACGCCGAGGAGTCCGCGCTCAACAAGCTCGACCCCGACGACCCCCGCCTGACCAGGGCCACGATCTACAGCACCCTCGAACCGTGCTCCACCCGCGCCACCGCCACCCGGCTGCCGTGCACCGATCGCATCCTGGCCGCCGGCATTCCCACGGTGGTGATCGCCTGGCGCGAGCCGAGCCTGTTCGTCGCCGCCTGCGAGGGTGTGGACAAACTGCGCACCCATGGCGTGCGCGTGGTGGAGCTCACCGACCTGGCCGCGGAAGCCAAGTCGATGAACACCCACCTCGACCTGAGTTAGCTCAGGGCCGCCCGTAGATGGCGGTCACGAATTCGCCGAGCTGATTGTCATCGAGGTGCCGAGCCAGATCGGCCTCGCTGATCATCCCGACGAGGCGCTTGTTCTCGATCACCGGCATCCGCTTCACGCGGTGCGATTCCATCTGGTCGAGCACGTCTTCCACATCGGCGTCCGCGCTGACCCACCGCGGCGTCGACTCGCAGAGTTCCGCCGCTGTCGTCAGATCAGGTGACAGACCGAGCGCGACGCACTTCACCACGATGTCGCGGTCGGTGATGATGCCGCACATGCGCTCGTCGTCATCGGCGACGACGATCGATCCGACCCCGAGATCGGCCATCGCCGTCGCCGCGGTCGTCACGGTGTCACCACGGGTGATCCACTGCGCACCGGGC
>NZ_JBHWZY010000769.1:0-3362 GCF_042727815.1 Nocardia sp. NPDC060220 | reverse complement strand
GTCTGCTTGGACTGTGAGTACTGCTTCGGCGTGGAAAACAGTTCAAGAGGTTGAGGGTGTCGGGCACGCTGTTGGGTGTCTGAGGGAGCGGCCACGATGTGGCTGTTTCTTCGGTTGCCGGCCCCGGTATAGGTCCACGTGATGTGGGTTGTGACGGGTGGTTGGTCGTTGTTTGAGAACTGCACAGTGGACGCGAGCATCTGTGGCCAAGTTTTTAAGGGCGCACGGTGGATGCCTTGGCACCAGGAACCGATGAAGGACGTGGGAGGCCACGATAGTCCCCGGGGAGCCGTCAACCAGGCTTTGATCCGGGGGTTTCCGAATGGGGAAACCCGGCAGTCGTCATGGGCTGTCACCCGCTGCTGAACACATAGGCAGTGTGGAGGGAACGCGGGGAAGTGAAACATCTCAGTACCCGCAGGAAGAGAAAACAACCGTGATTCCGGGAGTAGTGGCGAGCGAAACCGGATGAGGCCAAACCGTATGTGTGTGAGACCCGGCAGGGGTTGCGCATGCGGGGTTGTGGGATCTCTCTTCCACGGTCTGCCGGCCGTGGGACGAGTCAGAAACCGTTGATGTAGGCGAAGGACATGCGAAAGGTCCGGCGTAGAGGGTAAGACCCCCGTAGTCGAAACATCAGCGGCTCGTTTGAGAGACACCCAAGTAGCACGGGGCCCGAGAAATCCCGTGTGAATCTGGCGGGACCACCCGCTAAGCCTAAATATTCCCTGGTGACCGATAGCGGATAGTACCGTGAGGGAATGGTGAAAAGTACCGCGGGAGCGGAGTGAAATAGTACCTGAAACCGTGTGCCTACAAGCCGTGGGAGCGTCGCGCATCGAGCTTGCTCGGTGCGTCGTGACTGCGTGCCTTTTGAAGAATGAGCCTGCGAGTTAGCGGTGTGTAGCGAGGTTAACCCGTGTGGGGAAGCCGTAGCGAAAGCGAGTCCGAATAGGGCGATTGAGTTGCACGCTCTAGACCCGAAGCGGAGTGATCTAGCCATGGGCAGGTTGAAGCGGAGGTAAGACTTCGTGGAGGACCGAACCCACCAGGGTTGAAAACCTGGGGGATGACCTGTGGTTAGGGGTGAAAGGCCAATCAAACTCCGTGATAGCTGGTTCTCCCCGAAATGCATTTAGGTGCAGCGTCGTGTGTTTCTTGCCGGAGGTAGAGCACTGGATAGGCGATGGGCCCTACCGGGTTACTGACCTTAGCCAAACTCCGAATGCCGGTAAGTGAGAGCGCGGCAGTGAGACTGTGGGGGATAAGCTCCATGGTCGAGAGGGAAACAGCCCAGAGCATCGACTAAGGCCCCTAAGCGTACGCTAAGTGGGAAAGGATGTGGAGTCGCAGAGACAACCAGGAGGTTGGCTTAGAAGCAGCCACCCTTGAAAGAGTGCGTAATAGCTCACTGGTCAAGTGATTCCGCGCCGACAATGTAGCGGGGCTCAAGCGTACCGCCGAAGTCGTGTCATTGCAGCAATACTCCCAACGGAGGCTGTGATGGGTAGGGGAGCGTCGTGTGCCGGGTGAAGCAGCCGCGGAAGCGAGTTGTGGACGGTTCACGAGTGAGAATGCAGGCATGAGTAGCGATTCACACGTGAGAAACGTGTGCGCCGATTGACTAAGGGTTCCTGGGTCAAGCTGATCTGCCCAGGGTAAGTCGGGACCTAAGGCGAGGCCGACAGGCGTAGTCGATGGATAACCGGTTGATATTCCGGTACCCGCTGTGAAGCGTCAAACATCGAATCCAGTGATGCTAAGCCCGTGAAGCCGTTCCGGACCCTTCGGGGAATGGAAAGTGGTGGAGCCGGTGACCCGAGCTGGTAGTAGGTGAGTGATGGGGTGACGCAGGAAGGTAGTCCAGCCCGGGCGGTGGTTGTCCCGGGGTAAGGGTGTAGGCCGTGCGATAGGTAAATCCGTCGTACATGTGGCTGAGACCTGATGCCGAGCCGATTGTGGTGAAGTGGATGATCCTATGCTGTCGAGAAAAGCCTCTAGCGAGTTTCATGGCGGCCCGTACCCTAAACCGACTCAGGTGGTCAGGTAGAGAATACCGAGGCGTTCGGGTGAACTATGGTTAAGGAACTCGGCAAAATGCCCCCGTAACTTCGGGAGAAGGGGGGCCATGTCTGGTGATGAGTTTTGCACTCTGAGCTGGGGGTGGCCGCAGAGACCAGCGAGAAGCGACTGTTTACTAAAAACACAGGTCCGTGCGAAGCCGTAAGGCGATGTATACGGACTGACGCCTGCCCGGTGCTGGAACGTTAAGGGGACCGGTTAGTCACATTTCGGTGTGGCGAAGCTGAGAACTTAAGCGCCAGTAAACGGCGGTGGTAACTATAACCATCCTAAGGTAGCGAAATTCCTTGTCGGGTAAGTTCCGACCTGCACGAATGGCGTAACGACTTCTCGACTGTCTCAACCATAGGCCCGGTGAAATTGCATTACGAGTAAAGATGCTCGTTTCGCGCAGCAGGACGGAAAGACCCCGGGACCTTTACTACAGTTTGATATTGGTGTTCGGTTCGGCTTGTGTAGGATAGGTGGGAGACTGTGAAGCATGCACGCCAGTGTGTGTGGAGTCGTCGTTGAAATACCACTCTGGTCGTGCTGGATGTCTAACCTGGGTCCGTGATCCGGATCAGGGACAGTGTCTGATGGGTAGTTTAACTGGGGCGGTTGCCTCCCAAAGGGTAACGGAGGCGCCCAAAGGTTCCCTCAGCCTGGTTGGTAATCAGGTGTTGAGTGTAAGTGCACAAGGGAGCTTGACTGTGAGACCGACGGGTCGAGCAGGGACGAAAGTCGGGACTAGTGATCCGGCGGTGGCTTGTGGAAGCGCCGTCGCTCAACGGATAAAAGGTACCCCGGGGATAACAGGCTGATCTTCCCCAAGAGTCCATATCGACGGGATGGTTTGGCACCTCGATGTCGGCTCGTCGCATCCTGGGGCTGGAGTAGGTCCCAAGGGTTGGGCTGTTCGCCCATTAAAGCGGCACGCGAGCTGGGTTTAGAACGTCGTGAGACAGTTCGGTCTCTATCCGCCGCGCGCGTAAGAAACTTGAGGAAGGCTGTCCCTAGTACGAGAGGACCGGGACGGACGAACCTCTGGTGTGCCAGTTGTTCCGCCAGGAGCACTGCTGGTTGGCTACGTTCGGAAGGGATAACCGCTGAAAGCATCTAAGCGGGAAGCCTGTTCCAAGATGAGGTTTCTCTCCCACTTGATGGGTTAAGGCCCCCTACAGACCATGGGGTTGATAGGCCAGAATTGGAAGCCAGGTAACTGGTGTAGGTGACTGGTACTAATAGGCCGAGGGCTTACTACGAAGGTGTTACGCGTCCACTGTGCGGTTTCTGAAACA
>NZ_JBHWZY010000768.1:0-3369 GCF_042727815.1 Nocardia sp. NPDC060220 | reverse complement strand
GATGTCCCCGAGCGGGCAGGTACCCGCCAATGGCTGGGACTCGCGGTCCTGCTCCTGCCGACAGTCCTGCTGTTCCTGACCATGACCGTGTTGTTCCTCGCTACCCCGTATATCGCCGCCGATCTGTCGCCGAGCAGCGGTCAGCTGCTGTGGATCAACGACATCTACGGTTTCGTGATGGCCGGTTTCCTCGTCACCATGGGCACCCTCGGTGACCGGCTCGGCCGTCGCCGACTGCTGCTGGCCGGGGCCGTGCTGTTCGGCGCCGCCTCGATCCTGGCCGCGTTCGCGCCGGGCCCGGAACTGCTGATCGCCGCCCGAGCGGTGATGGGCTTCGGTGCGGCTGCCGTCATGCCCGCCACGTTGTCGCTGATCACGACCATGTTCCGGGACGACAGGCAGCGCGCCACCGCCATCGGTCTCTGGGCCGCGTCGGTGTCGGCGGGTGTGGCGCTCGGGCCGCTGCTGGGTGGTCTGATGCTCGCTTCGCTGTGGTGGGGTGCGTCGATGCTCATCGGTGTGCCGGTCATGCTGGTCGTCGTTGCCGCGGTACCGGTGCTGATTCCCGAATACCGTGCGCCGAGCGCGGGTCGACTCGATCCGATCAGTGTCGCGTTGTCGCTGGCCGCGCTGCTGCCGTTCGTCTACGGCGTGAAGAAGCTGGCCGAGACCGGATTCGCCGCCGAATCGCTGCTCACGCTGCTCGCCGGTGTGGTGTTCGCGGTGGTCTTCGTCCGCAGGCAGCTGCGCCTGGCCGATCCGCTGCTCGACGTGCGACTGTTCGCGAATCGCACGTTCAGTGGGTCGCTCGGCGTGTACATGCTGGCCGCCGTCGCCCTGGGCGGGGTATACCTGCTGTTCACCCAGTACTTGCAGTTGGTCGCGGCCCAGTCGCCGCTGCAGGCGGGGCTGTGGATTCTGCCCGCCGCCATCGGCCTGGTCATCGTTTCCACCGTCACCCCCGCGCTCGCTCGCCGCATTCGTCCCGCCTCTCTCATCGCCGCGGGCCTGGCGGTCTCGGCGGTCGGCTACCTGGTGCTCACCCAGGTCGGTAGCGTTGCCGGGCTACCGCTGCTCATCGTGGGTTTCTACGTCCTCTACCCGGGCATCGCCCCGGCGATGGCACTGATCCCGGGCCTGGTCATCGGTGCGGCCCCGGCGGAGAAGGCAGGCGCGGCCTCGGCCGTGAACAGCACTGCCAGCGACCTGGGCGTGGCATTGGGCGTCGCGCTGCTCGGCAGCGTGGGCGCGGCCATCTACCGCGCCGACATGTCCGAGGCGGAGGGAGCCGCCTCGGAAACCCTTCCGGCAGCGCTGAGTTCGGCCGAGTCGCTGCCCGCCGACCTCGCCGATTCGCTCGTACTGGCTGCTCGGGAAGCATTCACCAGCGGACTGAACGCCGCCGCGTGGACCGCTGCTGTGCTCTCGGCCGCCGGTGCGGTGCTGGCGGTGGCGTTGCTGCGCCGGATCCCGGCCGGGGCGACCTCGGTGCCGGACAATGTGGAGACAAAGGAGGTTTCGGCGGCAGGCGGTGTCGCCGAGCGACCCACCGTCGCTGTCTGACGGTCGCGCGATCTCGTCGACCGAGAGCGATCCGCAGCCCCAGTTCGCCGGGTGCTGCGGATCGCTGTATCCACTGCCCTGCAGAGTATTACGTGAAATCTGTCGGGGATTGCGGAGTTGCGCGTCGGCGGTTACCGCCGGTCGACTCGTTCATCGGGGGAGGTGCGGCCGGTGACCATCATCAGTAGTTCTGCCGCCGTGCCGGTGATCGGTGCGCCGTTGCCCGCGGTCCAGGAGCTGTCGGTGGCTCGCAACGAGTATCCGGCCAGCCGATTCTGCGCGTGGAAAGGGGCGCCCATCGTCCATACTCGGTCCAGTGCGAGTTGCGCAGGCGCAGGTGGCATCACCCGGTCGATGCCGAGCGGGACGGCGATGTCCTGCCCGTGCACCAGCAGATCCATCAGCCGATCGACCGGTGTGGTGCCGATCGGGATGGCCCTGGAGTCGATCGTGGCGCGCAGTTCGGCGAGCAACTCGGCGGTCGGTGTCCGGTCGGCGTGCCGGACAGCGGTGTCATGGATGAGGCGGTCGGTGTTGCCGCGCGCGCGGATCAGGTTCACCAGCAAGGCCGCGACCGTGACGCGGGTGGCCAGCACCAGGTGCGCCACAACGTCCCGAATCCGCCACCCCTGGCACAGGGACGCGGTGTCCCACTCCGATGCGGGCAGGCCGCGCAGCAATTCGACCAGGGTGGTGCGTTCGTCGGCCACCGCCAGCCAGATCGTGTCGTTCCTCGTGTCCGGTCGGGTCATCGTCGGTTCTCCTTTGCGTCGGCGTCCTCGGTACCGTAGGAGTTCCACCGAGGTGGAGGTGCCAGCGAAAGTGACTCACATCACATATCTGACGATCGGCGAGCTCGCCACCAGGACCGGCGTCGCGGTGCGAACGGTCCGGTACTACTGCGACGCGGGCCTGCTGGACGCGGCGCGCACCCCCACCGGCCACCGAGTGTTCGAACCCGGCGCGATCGACCGGCTGGTGCTGCTACGCCGGCTGCGCTCCTTCGGCATCGGACTGGCGGCGATCGAGGATGTGCTCGACGGCACTCGCTCGCTCGCCGAGGTTATCGCGGCCGAACGCGTCGCCGTCGACGACGAACTCGACGCGTTGAATCGTCGTCGGGCGCTCCTGCGCGCCATCGAATCGGCCGCTCCCGACCGGCATGACGAACGCCTGAATCTGCTTGCCGCCGTAGTCGATCCGCGCGCGGCCCACGATGTCCTCGTCACGTTCTGGCGCCGCCAACTCACCCCGCTACCGGCCGCGGCCATCGACGGTTTCCTGAGCATGAACGTCCCCGAACTGGCACCCGGCGCCCACCCCGAACACCTCCTCGCCTACGCGGAACTGATTGCCGTGGCCTCGAATCCGGATATCGCCACCGCCGTGTACGACACCATCCGGCACCGCAGCACCCCCGGCATCCGCGACGAACGGCGCCTCCTGTTCGACGTAGCCGATGCCTGCGTCGCGGTCGCGCCCCTCGTCACCGCGGGCCACCCACCCCACTCCGGCCCTGAACTGGACCATTACGTCGCGATCCACGCCACCGCCCGCGACCGCCACGACACCCCGTCGTTCCGCCGTCAACTTCTCGTCGACGCCGCGGGCGCAGACCACCGAGTCCGCCGATACTGGCACCTCACAACAACTCTCACCGGCGAAACCGCCACCTCCGGCACCACCCAACTCTGGCTCTTCGACGCCCTGACCACGTCGGTGACGTGACAAGGGGAGGCCGGCGACAGACCGGCCTCCCCATGTCACGACGCAGAACTCAGGGAACGCTGTGTCTTATACACAAAA
>NZ_JBHWZY010000767.1:0-3381 GCF_042727815.1 Nocardia sp. NPDC060220 | reverse complement strand
CAGTACAGCAGGCCGATCCCGGGCGTACCGAACATCTTGTGTCCCGCGAAGACCGCGAAATCGGCTCGCAGCGCGGTGACGTCGACCGGCAGGTGCCCTCCGCTCTGCGAGCAGTCGAAGCACAGCAGGATCTCGGGGTCGATCCGGCCGTGCAATTCCTCGAGGGTGGTGAGCCCGCCGTACACGTGATGGAGATGGCTGGTGGTGATCAGACGGGTGCGCGGACCGACCCGCGCGAGGATGTCGTCGATGTCGGCTTCGCCGGTAGCGGTGCTGCGATAGGGCCGCAACACTATTCGGCGCCCGAACCTGGCGAGGGTGTCGCGCAGGTGGTGCCACGGCAGCACATTGGCGGCGTGATCGGCCGGGTTGTAGAGGATCTCGTCGCCGTCGTCGAGCTCGGCCAGGCCCCAACTGTGCGCGATCGCGCCGAGTGCGGCGGTGGCTCCGCTGGTGAACACCATCTCGTCGCTGTGGTGCGCGCCGAGGAAACCGGCCGCCCGGGTACGGACGGCGGCGATCCGCGCCGACAGCGCGGTGGCCCAGCCGTAGGTGCCGCGGCCCGCGTTGGCGGTGTGCTCGCGGTGGTAGTCGGTGACGGCCGCGATGACGGTATCGGGCTTCTGCGTCGTCGCGGCACTGTCGAGATAGACCACCGCGGGATCGGCCAGGGCCGGAAACCGCGTGCGAATCGAGGCGGGCACCGGGGTGGGCGCGTGCCGGATCGCCGAGGCGGCGGCGAGCTCGGGCCGGACGGGGTGCACCCGCTCAACGATACGCACGTTTCTGGTACAGCTCGCGAAGAATTCTCAGGCGCAAGGCTTTTCGGTGTCGCCGGTCGGTGCCGGGCTCAGTAGTTGCCCTGCAGGTATTCGACGAGGTGTTCACGTTCGGCGGCCAGTTCGGTGATCTCGCTCTTCACCACGTCACCGATGCTGACGATGCCGATGAGCCGGTCGGACTTCACCACCGGCATGTGCCGGATCCGGTGCTCGGTCATCACGTCGCGCAGCGAGGACACATCCTCATCGGGCCCACAGGTGCGAACCCGGGCGGTCATGATGTCGGTGACCGGCCGATCCAGCAGCGCGGCGCCGTGGGCGTGCAGATGACGCACCACATCGCGTTCGGAGACGATGCCCGTGATCACGGCACCATCGGGGGAAACGACCACCGCGCCGATATTGTGGTCGGCCAGTGTCGCGAGCAGGTCGCGCACGGTAGTCTGCGGCGGCACGGTCGTGACCGCCCTGCCCTTGTTGCGCAGGATCTCCGCTATCCGCATACGCGCACCACCTGTCCGGATCGATCGTCGCCCACCAGCATGACCTGTCGGAACCGGTCTGACCAGCACGAAGACGTTACGACCGCACTATTCGTCGTCCAGTCCCGCGGACAGGTACGCGGCAGCGGCCAGCCACTGACGGCACTGCGGACCATGGATGTCGTGTTGGCTCAGCATCTCGCGCGCCTGACGGTAGGTGAGCCCGTTCGGCTCGTCGCTACACGCCGTGGGCGGTGCGCCTGCGGCACCGAGGTGTCGCTGAAACGGACTGCTCATCGAGTCCCCTCCCATTCGGCGACGGGAGGCCCGCCCGGCTGGTGGAGCCGCGGTACCTCCCGGTGATCTTGCGGCCTGAGTCTACGGGCGGTTCGTTTTCGAATGCAAGCACATCTGCACGCTCGTTGCGGCCGTGTCGGCTCGCGATGGGGTTGCGGCGCTTACGAATTCAGGGGGCTGGACGAGACGGTCGGCGCCTGGCCGCGGTCATGACGCCGGGTAAGTACCGACCGGTGCGCGGTGGCGTTTCGCGTGTTAATGTCCCCATCGCGCAAGGCAGATGCAAGAACGTTTGTGCGTGCATCTGCAATTTTCGTACCGGTGGGCATCATTCGACAACGAGGAGTGCGGTATGTCCGGAATGCAGCATGATCAGCGTGAACGCCCGGGAGACGGTGCGTGGCGCAAAAGCACCTACAGCAACCCCAGCGGCAACTGTGTCGAGGTCGCCGAAGCCGCCGACGGCTCGGTCGCCGTACGCAACTCGCGCGACCCGCAGGGGTCGGTGATCTTCTACACCCGGCCCGAGATCGACGCATTCATCCGCGGCGCGAAGGCCGGAGAGTTCGACTACCTCACCGGGTAATCGGTAGGATCTGGGTCCATGACGGCTGAACCCGACGAGATCGGTCGCGTACAACCTGTTGTCGACCGTGGCCCCACCGTGTTGCGTATCGCGCTCGGCGGCCAGTTGCGCAAGCTACGCGAGGGCAAAGGCATCACCCGCGAGGCCGCGGGCGACGCGATCCGCGGCTCGCACGCCAAGATCAGCCGACTCGAGCTGGGCCGCACCGGTTTCAAGGAACGCGACATCCGGGATCTGCTCACGCTCTACGGCGTGCACGACCCGGTGGAACGCACCTCGTTCTTCGAGTTGGCCAGGCAGGCAAGCGAACCCGGCTGGTGGCATCGCTACAGCGACCTGCTGCCGTCGTGGTTCAGCACCTACCTCGGCCTCGAGCAGGCGGCCAGCCAGATCCGCACCTACGAAGCACAGCTGGTACCCGGCCTGCTGCAGACGCCGGAGTACACCAGGGCGATCGTCACCCTCGGTTTCGACGACGCCGAAACCGACCGCCGGGTCCAGGTTCGGCAGTTACGCCAGGATGTCCTGCGCCGGGTCGACCCGCCGGTGGTCTGGGCGGTGATCGACGAGGCCGTGCTGCATCGTCCGATCGGCGGACGTGACGTGCACCGGGCCCAGCTTCGCTACCTGGCCGAGCTCTCGGAACTGCCGAACGTGACGGTGCAGGTGCTGCCGTACTCGGCGGGCGGGCACGCGGCGGCGGGTAGTTCGTTCAGCATTCTGCGCTTCGGCGAGCCGGAACTGCCCGATATCGTCTACCTCGAGCAACTCACCAGCGCGCTCTACCTCGAGCGCCGCCAGGACCTCGCGATGTATCTATCGGTGATGGATCAGCTCAGCGTCCAAGCCGAACGGCCGGATCGCTCACGCGAGATACTGCTGTCCTACTCCGAGCGGGACTGACAGCCGAGCGGAGCTGATCGGTCGGGCGGAATCGAACACACGGAGAGCTGATCGGACTGCGCGCGAGGGGCGGGACAGTCGATCCGTGGGTACCGATTCGTGGTCAGTACCGGATACAGCCGGCGGCGATACGCCAGAAAGTATCGGGAGTCAGCGTTTGCAGATCCCAGTCATCGGCCAGTTCGTGCGCAGTGGTCACGATTCGGTCGATATCGAAATCGTTGCGGGTCGCCGCGCCGGTGGATTCCACGGCATCGATGACGAAGGCGACCGCGCTTTCCCTGGACCATCGAGCGGAGCCTGGGTGATCGGCCGCCGCGCGATCGGCGAG
>NZ_JBHWZY010000766.1:0-3390 GCF_042727815.1 Nocardia sp. NPDC060220 | reverse complement strand
GGATCTTCGAATCGACGCGCGCACGGCGACTTCGCCGACGCGAAGGTCGCGTGGTGATCGGCACCGACCAGGGCGAGGTCTCGGCGGCGAACGCAATCGTGGCGACCGGATCACCGGTGTTCGACCGGCTCGGCCTCGCGGCACAACTCACGGCCCAGCGGTCCTACCTGGCAGCGTTCCAGGTTCCCGGACCGATTCCGCAAGAGATGTTCATCAGCGCAGGCCGGCCGATCCGTTCGCTGCGCTGGTGCCCCACCGAGGCCGACGACGTCCTGCTGGTCGGTGGTAGCGGCCACGACGTCGGCCGCGTCGATTCCGAGGCCGATCATGTCCGGGACTTGCTGGACTGGACGAATCGCTGGTTCCCCGGCGCGCGGCTCCTCGATCGTTGGTCCGCGCAGGACTACCACTCGATCTCCGAACTGCCCTATGTCGGCGCGGTGCAGCTCGGTGCCGACGAGGTGCAGTGCGCGACCGGTTTCGCCAAGTGGGGCATGACCAACGGCGTCGCCGCCGCACTGGTGTTGGCCGGCAGGCTGACCGAGCGGCAGCCCGCGTGGTCGCGAGCCTACGACGGCTGGCGTTCCGGTGCGGTGAAGTCACTGGTCGCGGGTGTGCAGGCCAATACCGCAGTGGCACGGCACCTGTCGACCGGATGGCTGCACCTGCTCGGCACCGACGCGGGAACGACGCCGCCCGAGGGAGAGGGCAGGGTGGAGCGTCGCGGCCTGCACCCGACCGCGCTGTGCACCGTCGCCGGTGAGACCCACACGGTGTCGGCGGTCTGCACACACCTGCGAGGCATCCTCAACTGGAACGACGCGGAGAAGACCTGGGACTGTCCGCTGCACGGGTCCCGTTTCGCACCGGACGGCGCGGTGCTGGAGGGCCCAGCGACCGCACCGCTTCCCCACTGATTGTCCAGCGCGTTGCCGACTGGCTATGCCGAGCCGATCAGGTCCGATCGCCGTCGGTGGTTCCGGTACGCCGACCGGACTCGTCGCTCTCGGGAGTCAGGGTCAGTGCGTCCTGCGGGTCGAGGCCTGCCGACACGGACCACTCGCCACGCAACCGCTGGATCGCGGCTTCCTCGCCACCGCTATCGGCGAGCTCGATGTCGCGACGCCACTGAGCGATGATGTCCAGGGGATCCATGAACTTCTCCTCCTCCGACGATGTGATGACCTGCTCGCGCGGCCTACGGCCGCATCGTCGTGTTACCTCGAAATTCGCGTCCCAAACAGCCGCGCGCCGATGTCGGGTCGTGGATGACGCGCTCACAGCCGCGCGATCACCAAGGCGGCACAACCGATCAGTGGTGGTACCAGCTGGATCAGGGCCGGACGCGCCTTGTCCGGCGAGGATGCGAGCAGCACCACGCCGGCAGCCACCATCGAACCGGCCCCGGCCAGCACGAGCGCGAGCCCGATTCCCTTGTCCCCGAACGCGGTGAACCCCATGCCGATCGCCGCCACGACGGCCAGGAAGAGGTTGTAGAACCCCTGGTTGAAGGCCATTTCCTTGGTGGCCTCGGCCTCCGCGGCGGATATTCCGAAGGTTGCTCGCGTCCGCGCCGACGTCCACTGCAGTGACTCCATCACGAAGATGTAGCCGTGCAGCAGCACAGCGACTCCGGTGAAGATCAACCCGATCGCGGTCATCGATCCGCCTCGCCCGGGCTTCCGGCTTTGCCTTGGCCCTTGCCTTTCCCCTTGCCCTTCCCTTTACCGCCGGCGTCGCCGTCCGGCTTACCGCCTTCGTCGCTGTCGCCGATGGCTTCGGCTGCGCGTTTGCCGATCTGGGCGCTCTCATCGTGGTGCAACTGCGTCGGAGGAAGTGATCGGGGCGCAGCGGCCGCTGTTCCGGCCGCCACGAAAGCGAAGGTGACGCCGATCGCCAGGGCGGACGCGATTCTGTGAGTCGACAACGTGTATCCCCTTCTCGTCGTGGAAGTGGTACGTCGGAGATGAACCGATCCAGCCTATAGGCGGTAACACCCATCCGCGGGTCTGCGCGCAGCGAAGTCCGTCGCGATTGCGCACAACCATTGGAGGATCTGTGAAGACTGAACTCGACGAGATAGCCATCGCGAGCACCGTGAAGGCCGGACACCGTGCACTGCGTGTACAGGTCAGCGATCCTCGCCAAGACCATGCGACACAGGGATGGCGGTGCACGTACCGCGTTGTCGGCAGTCCCGTTCGCGAAGCTCGCGGACCGGACAGGTTGGCTGCCATCTATGCCGCGTTGATCGACATTTCGCGCGCCGCGACGCTCGTCAGCTCGTCGGGCCGCCCCGACGACTCGGACCACTCGCGAGTACCCGTGGACCCTCCCCTGCCGGTAGTCGGCAACTCCGCATCCGCCGCGAAGGCCCGCGAGTTCGGTCCTCCGCTGGCGGCCAAGGCCGTGCACACCACCGGGGGTCCGGTGGTGATCACGCTCGGACGACCCCGCCAAGACCCCGATCGACCGCACACGTTTCTCTGCCCCTTCCGGATCGACGATCGCACCGAAGCGTTCGGACAGGGGATCGACGAGGTGCGCGCGGTGATCTCGGCGGTCCGCGGTGTGGGCTCCATCCTGGGGATCCCGCTGGACTGGCCCGCGCCGCGCGCCGTCGCGCGGGGACAACAACGGCGCTGACCAGGAAGGCAGCGGCGGTGCGTTATCGTCGGCTACCGGCGAAGAAGCAAGCTGCCCCGACCATCCATGCTGACCTGACAATCAGGGAGGAATCGTGGACATTACCCAGCTGATCCTTGATGACCACCACGAGCAGCGGCGGCTGTTCGCGATCTTGGAACAGATCGATCGCACCGACACCGGTGCGCTGTCATCGATCTGGGACAGACTCGCGGCTTTCCTCGAACTACACGCGCAGGCTGAAGAGGAGATCTTCTACCCCGCGCTGCTCGAGACGGGGATCGCGGCCAGGCGCACGAGCGCGGTGGAGGACGAGACGCTCGATGCCATCCACGATCACAACGAGATCAGAGACGCGGTGGCCGACGTCGCGCGCCATCACGTGGGAACCGATGACTGGTATGCCGCCGTCGCGGCGGCCAACCTCGCCAACAGCGACCACATGGCAGAGGAAGAACGCGAAGGCCTCACCGAATTCCGCCGGTTGGCCCCGGTACCGCAACGCCACCGGCTGGCTGTCACGTTCGCCGCCTACGAGGCGCGCCACTACGCCGGTGTCCGGCCGGTCGACAAGGATCCCGGCAGCTATGTCCGCGCTGTGGAGGAGCAGGAGCCCCTGGCGAACGGATCGCTCGCGGTGGGCAGTCTGAAGCAGAACTGACTCGAGACGTCGGGGGAATCGGCGCCCCTGTTTCGACCTGATGCGCTCGGGTATCGCGCGGGTGTAGATCGAACCACAGACCG
>NZ_JBHWZY010000765.1:0-3392 GCF_042727815.1 Nocardia sp. NPDC060220 | reverse complement strand
GGAAAGCCCTGCCTGACCCGCGCCGATCACCAGGATGCCGAAATCCGTCTTCGCCACAGCCGTCGATGCTATCGCCTTGCCGGGCGTTGTCGGCGGGCTGTGGCAGAGTGTGAACATCCACGAAATCTGGGAGATTCTGGGGAGGATGCATGCTCGGCGTGACCCGCGATGGTGACGTGATCACCATCGAATTGCAGCGCGAGGAACGGCGCAACGCGCTCAACGAGGACCTGGTCGGGCAACTGCGCGCCGCGATGCTCGACGCGGTGGCGCAGGGTGCGCGTGTCATCGTGCTCACCGGCCGCGGGCCGATCTTCAGCGCGGGCGCCGATCTGTCGGGGGTGTACTCCGAGTCGTTCCTGAGCGGTCTGCTCGACATGCTGCACACGATCGAATCCGTGCCGGTTCCGGTGATCTCGGCGATCAACGGTGGTGCGCTCGGTGCGGGCGTGCAGCTGGCGCTGGCCTCGGATCTGCGGGTGATCGAGCCCGACGCCTACATCGCGGTGCCCGCGGCCAAGCTCGGCATCTCGGTCGATCGCTGGACGGTGTCGCGGCTGGCGGCCCTGATCGGTGGCGGCCCGGCCCGAACGATCCTGCTCGGCGCCGAATCCGTCTCCGCCGCAGACGCTTACGCCTACGGCTTCGCCAACAAGCTCGGCACGCTCGCCGACGCCAAGGACTGGGCCAAGTCCATCGCCGCGCTGGCGCCGCTGTCGCTGCAGGCCATGAAACTGATGCTCAACGACGACGGCACCGGCGATCCGGCGAGCGCGCAGCAGGAAGCCGCGCTGGCAGCCGCGTGGAGCAGCGACGACGCGAAAGAGGGCCGCCTGGCCCGGCAGGAGAAGCGCCCGGCGAAGTTCGTGGGGCGCTGATGCGGATCACACGTCTGGCAGGTTCGCTGGCGAGTACCTTCGGTCTCGCCTGGATGGCCCGCGCGGTGTGGGGCCTGCCCACCTCGATCGGCGCGGGCCCGTCGGCGATCGCGCCGACCGCGATCGGCAAGTCCTCCTATCGCGACGGCCGTTTCCACAACACCGAGCCGAGCTCGATGCTCGCCGCCGGTGCCGCGCCGTCGCTGATCTGGTCGGGACTCACCAAGGGACGTATCGGCCGCCCTGCCAATCCCGTCCCGCTGGTCACCCCCGCGGTTCCCGAGCAGGCCGCCGAGCTCGCGGTGACCTGGTACGGGCACGCCAGCGCCCTGGTGGAACTCGATGGTTACCGAGTGCTGGCCGACCCGGTGTGGAGTGAACGGGTTTCCCCGTCCCCGGTGGTCGGCCCCGCCCGCCTGCATCCTGTCCCCGGCGAGCTGGCGCAGGTGCCGCAGGTCGACGCCGTGATCATCTCCCACGATCACTACGACCACCTCGACAAGGCCACCGTCGACGAACTCGTCCGCACCCAGCTCGCGCCGTTCGTCGTGCCCACCGGCATCGGCGCGCACCTGCGGCAGTGGGGCGTGCCCGAATACCGGATCATCGAGCTCGACTGGGGTGGTTCGGTCTCGCTCGGTCGCGATGCCGACGACCGCGGCCTCACCATCACCTGCGCCGAGGCCAGGCACTTCTCCGGCCGCGGGCTCGTCCGCAACACCACGCTGTGGGCGTCGTGGGCGCTGTCCGGCCCGACCAAGCGGGTCTACTTCGGCGGCGACACCGGCTACACCAAGGCGTTTTCCCAGGCCGGCGCGGTGCTCGGTCCCTTCGATCTCACGCTGCTGCCCATCGGCGCGTACGACGAGCGCTGGACCGATGTGCACATGAATCCCGAAGAGGCGGTGCGTGCCCACGCCGACCTGTGCCTCGGCGACGCAGGTTACGGCCTGCTGGTCCCGATCCACTGGGCAACGTTCAACCTGGCCTTCCACGGCTGGTCCGAACCCGTCCGGCGCCTGGTGTCGGCGGCCGCGGATGCGGGTACTCCGGTGGTAGTGCCCAAGCCGGGCCAGAGGGTGGTTCCGAATGACCTCCCACCACGGGATTCGTGGTGGGAAGATGTGGAATGACCCTCCTCGCGAAAGGAACATCGGCAGATGAGTCTCGTGGATACCTTGAAGGGCTTGCTCGGTAAGGGCAAGGTTGCGGTCGAACAGAACGCGGACAAGATCAATGAGGCGGTCGACAAGGCCGGCACCTTCATCGATGACAAGACCAAGGGCAAGTACAGCGACAAGATCGAGAAGGGCAAGGACGCGGCCAAGAAGGTCGTGCCCCCGCAGGCAGGCCCCGGCACTGCCCCCGGCGGCCCCGCTCCGACAGATCCGGGACCCAAGGCCTGATTCGGTGCGCGGGGACCGGTAGAAGGTCCCCGCCGTCCGATCGCGTCGATGGTCCGCCGGGAATTTCGGGGCGCGCCGGGTGAACCGGACATCGAGGTTGAGCTCAGCAACCTCGACAAGGTGCTGTACCCGGAGACCGGTACGACGAAAGGCGAAGTGATCGCCTACTATTCGGCGATCACCGAGGCGGCACTACCCCATCTCGCCGGCCGTCCGGTCACCAGGAAACGGTGGCCGAACGGGGTCGACCATGCCGATTTCTTCGAGAAGAACCTGCCCGAGCACGCGCCCGCGTGGATCCACCGGTCCGCGATCGAGCATTCCAGCCGCCGGGTGGTGTACCCGCTGATCGATTCCGAGGCCGGGATGGCCTGGCTCGCGCAGCAGGCGGCACTGGAAATCCATGTGCCGCAATGGCGTTTCGACGCGGACGAGCGCGGCCCGGCCACCAGGATCGTGTTCGATCTCGACCCCGGCTCCGGCGCGAGTCTGGCGGACTGCGCGCTAGTGGCGCTCGCGGTGCGCGACATGGTCGCCGACATCGGCATGCGGGCATTCCCGGTCACCAGTGGTAGCAAGGGGATTCACGTCTATGTGCCGCTGGATCGGCCGCTGAGTTCGGGTGGCGCGTCCACTGTCGCCAAGCAGGTGGCCACCAATCTCGAAGCGCTGCACCCGGATCTGGTGACGGCGACCATGGCGAAGGCGGCCCGCAAGGGCAAGGTGTTCCTGGACTGGAGTCAGAACAACGCCGCCAAGACCACCATCGCCCCCTATTCGCTGCGCGGTCGCGCCGAGCCGAATGCCGCCGCCCCGCGCACCTGGGCCGAGATCGAGGACTCGGACACGCTGCGTCAGTTACGTTTCGACGAGGTGCTTGCCCGCTGGAAGGCCGACGGCGACCTGCTGGCCGAACTCGATCCGCCGCTTCCCGCCGACCCCGAGGCCGGCCGGCCTACTGCCCGCCACGATTCCCTCACCAAATACCGCAGCATGCGCGACGCGCAGCGGACTCCCGAGCCCGTCCCAGAGGCGACCCCCGAGCCCGGACCCGGCAATCGCTTCGTCATCCAGGAACATCACGCCCGCCGCCTGCACTGGGACGTGC
>NZ_JBHWZY010000764.1:0-3392 GCF_042727815.1 Nocardia sp. NPDC060220 | reverse complement strand
GGCGCCTGCCAGGTCGAGGCGCCTGCGCATACCGCCCGAGTAACCCTTCACCGGCCGGTCGGCCGCGTCGCTGAGGCGGAAGCGGTCGAGCAGTTCGCGGGCCCGCTCCTTACTTCGCTGGGTGCCGAGGTGGTAGAGCCTGCCGACCATTTCGAGGTTCTCGAAACCGGTGAGGTATTCGTCGACGGCGGAATACTGGCCGGAGGCACCGATGCGCGAGCGCAGGGCCTGTGGGTTGCCGAGCACATCGATACCGGCGACGGTGGCGGTGCCCTCGTCGGGTATCAGCAGCGTGGTGAGAACGCGAACAGTCGTGGTCTTTCCCGCGCCGTTGGGGCCGAGAAGCGCGGTGACGGTACCTTCCGGAACGGACAGGTCGAGTCCGTCGAGGGCGACGAGCTGCCCGTACCGTTTGACCAGACCCTCGGCGACGATTGCGTCGGGCATGATTCTCCTGAAGTCGTGGTTGGCGATGCTGTGCCCAGTATTGCCCTACCCACCGACAAGTCGCATCCCAAATTTCCGCGCGACCGCAAGTCAGATGTACACAATTGTTCGACATGCCGACGTGTCGCGACACGCGGCGAATCGGACTGATTTTCTGTCTCCCGACACGAACAAGAGCGCCTGTTCGCTGGACGGTCGCCACACGCGAGACGAGAACATGTTCACCGGCGATTCCCCGTAAAACCTTGCGTACCAGCCGATTCCGATGTTCGTAAGACACCTGACAGGTACCGGGAGCGCGCACCGGCCGATCGCCGCACCCCGGACCACCGCCGACACCCGCACCGGCACCCGAAAAATCTCGTGAACTCGCCCGGTGCGCGTACACGAATTCCGCGCGTATCGCGTAGGATCGTTCAGGTCGGCCCCTCCCCCCCCGGGCCGACCCTACGCGGGCCTCGGCTAACTCCCCCCCTTCGCCGAGGCCCGCTCCCCATTTTCCGGCAAGGTCGCAGCTCGGTAGATCAGCCGAAGCGCACCGCAACGCCGGGCGTCACAGTCCGGCCACGTTCCGGCGATCACCCGGCAACCAGGGTTATCGTCGGCCCATGGTGCCTGGTCGCGGTGCGATCGCCGGGGTCGTCCTCTCGATGACGATCCTCGTTGGTTGTAGCGGATCCACCGACGACACGCACACCACCACGACGACCACCGCCGAGCTCCCCCCGAATCAAGTCGCCGGTGTCGCCCTGCCCGCCGACGCGGTCGGCAAAGCCGTCGGGCAGCTCGACGAACTGGTGGGCTCGCTGATGGACTCCAGCCGCATTCCCGGCATGGCCGTCGCCGTGGTCCATGGTGGAAAGACCGTGTACGCCAAGGGTTTCGGTGTTCGCGCGGCAGGCACGCCCGACAAGGTCGACGCCGACACCGTCTTCCAACTCGCCTCGGTGTCGAAGTCGCTCGCCGCGACCGTCGTGGCCGACCAGGTCGGCGCGGACACGATCGAGTGGACGACCCCGGTGGTCGCCCACCTCCCGTCGTTCGCGCTGGCCGATCCCGCCACCACCGCCCAGCTCACCGTCGGCGACCTGTTCGCGCACCGCAGCGGCCTGCCCGATCACGCGGGCGACCGGCTCGAAGACCTCGGCTACGACCAGGCCGCGATCTTCGACAAGCTGCGCCTCGAGCCACTCGACCCCTTCCGGATCACCTATCACTACACCAACTTCGGACTCACCGCCGGCGCCGAAGCCGTGGCCGCGGCGGCCGGGAAGGATTGGGCCCAACTCTCGTCGGATGCCCTCTACACGCCACTCGGCATGCGCGACACCAGCTCTCGCTTCGACGACTTCCTCGCCCGGCCGAATCACGCGGTGGGACACGTGAACATCGACGGCGACTGGGTGGCCCGCTACGTGCGCGACCCCGACCCCCAGTCCCCCGCCGGCGGGGCGAGCTCCTCGGTGAACGATATGGCCCGCTGGCTCACGATGCTGCTCGGTAACGGCACGGCGGGCGCGACAACCATCGCCCCGCCCGAAGCGCTGCTGCCCGCCGTCACACCCCAGATCGTCTCGGCGCCGCCCGCCTCCCCCACCGCGCGGGCGGGCAGCTACGGGTACGGCTTCAATGTGTCGGTATCCGCGGCCGGGCGCACCGCCACCAGTCATTCCGGCGCCTTCGGCCTCGGCGCGGCGACCAACTTCCTGGTGATCCCGTCCGCCGACGTGGCCATCGTCGCGCTGACGAACGCCGCGCCGCTCGGCATCCCGGAGACGTTGACCGCCGAGTTCGCCGACCTGGTGCAGTTCGGCGAGGTGCGCGAGGACTGGCGCGGCCTGTACCGCGACGCTTTCGCCGCCATCGACGATCCGGAAGGTGCCCTGTCCGGTCGGCCCGCCCCGGCGAATCCTGCCCCCGCACAGCCGCTACCGACCTACGAGGGCATCTACGACAGCGCCTATTGGGGACCCGCCACGATCGTCGCGACCGATAGCGGCTTGCGCCTGACCATCGGCCCCGAGCAGCGGACCTATCAACTCCGGCACTGGGACGGCGACACCTTCGCCTTCGACCTGAGCGGCGAGAACGCCCCGCCCGGCAGCGTCACCTCGGCGCGGTTCGCCGACGGCACACTGACCATCGACTACTTCGACGAGAGCGGTCTCGGCACGTTCACCAGAACAAAGTGACGTAGCACCAGAACAAAGTGACACAGCACCGGAACCGGTCGATCAGGCGAGGTTGCGCCACGCGGTCGCCAGCCGCGCCGCCCGCACCTTGCCCGCGACCCCGAGCAGCGGCGCATCACGCTCCCAGCGCTTCCTGACCTCCGGATCCACCGGCGCCCACAGCGGCTCCAGTTCGGTACGCAGACCGGTCAGCCGATCGAAGATGCCGCCGAGCGCGATGTGCACACCCGGGGAGCTCGGGTCCTCGGCACCGACCCCACGCACCGCCGCAAACAGCGCCAGCAGCTGTTCTACGGGCTCCGCGGGCCACTGCGCTAGCCGGGCGACCCGAATGAGCTGACCGAGCACAGCGGCCACCACATGCAGGTCCTCGACCGTCCGGAACGGCTTCAGGTAGTCGGCGTAGCCGTCACCGGGCAGCAGCTCGCCCGGCGCGGCATCGAAGACGACTTCCGCGTGTGGGATCTCCGGCGCGAACGGCAGCGTGGGCAGCGGCGTCACCGCGGCGGACGCACCGGCGCCGACGAGCACGGCGCGCAGCAGCGGCCTGCCGTCGGGCTGGGTGCCGGAGCGGGCGATCACCAGGAACCGATCGGCGAACGCGCCCAGCGTGGCGAAGGATTTGGTGCCGCTGACGGTGCCGTCCTCGCGCACTGTTGTCGTCATCGTCGACGGTCGCGCACCGGCGCCCTCGGTCGCGCACATCGAGGAGAGCTCGGCGGGATCGAGCGAGGGAACCAGCGCGAGTACTGG
>NZ_JBHWZY010000763.1:0-3392 GCF_042727815.1 Nocardia sp. NPDC060220 | reverse complement strand
TGGCAGGTGTACGAACTCGGGCGCGGATCGCTGCCCTCTTGCTCCTCGTCGGCGTCGCGGCGACCGGTTGTGGCGGCTCCGAGAGCAGCTCCGCGCGCGACCTCTGTTCGCCACCGGGACCGAGCGCCGCCGCTGCCGCGCCGACCAATCTGGCCGCGGGCGAAACCGCGGGCGCCGATCGCTACACCACCGCGACAACGGCGCCGGTCGACTCGATCGACACCACGAAGCTCGGCCTGCTCAACCCGGGCACCCTGAGCGTCGGCACCCTGTCCGACGCGCCGCCCAGCATCTGTGTCAACAGCGAGGGCGCCTTCACCGGCTTCGACAACGAACTCCTGACTGCGATCGGCGCGAAACTCGGTCTGCGCGTCGAGTTCTCCGGCACCGAGTTCGCGGGCCTGCTCGCCCAGGTATCGGGCAAGCGTTTCGATGTCGGCTCGTCCAACATCACCACCACCGATGCCCGCCGCGAACTGGTCGGCTTCACCAACGGCTACGACTTCGGCTACTTCTCCCTGGTCGTTCCGCAGGGCAGCGCGGTGAAAGGCTTCGGTGACCTGAACCAGAGCTCGCGCATCGCCGTGGTGCAGGGGACCGTGCAGGACGAGTTCGTGGTGAACCAGCTGAAGCTGGATCCGGTGAAGTTCCCCGACTACAACACCGCCTACGCGAATCTGAAGTCCGGCCAGGTCGACGCCTGGGTCGCACCGTCGGCGCAGGCCGAGGGCGCGATCAAACCGGGCGACGGAATCGTGGTCTCGCAGAACACCTTCAGCCTCGACAACTTCGTCGGCTACGCGGTGGCCAAGAACAACCAGCCGCTGATCGACGCACTCAACTCCGGCTTGGACGCGGTGATCGCGGACGGCACCTATGCCCGTCTGTACGCCGATTGGGTGCCCCGTGAACTCCCGCCGGGGTGGAAGCCGGGCTCCAAAGCGGCTCCCACACCCCAGCTTCCGGACTTCAAAGCGCTCGCGGCCGAGAACCAGCCGGGCGAGACCGAACAGGTCGCGCAGAAGTCGACGCTGCAACAGTTGAAGGACACCTTCTTCGACTGGTCGTTGTACCGCAAGGCTTTTCCCGATCTGATCAAGACCGGTCTGCCGAATACCCTGATCCTGGCCTTGGTCTCGGGTGTCCTCGGCACCGCGATCGGCATGTTGCTCGCGGTGATGGGCATTTCCCGCACCCGCTGGTTGCGCTGGCCCGCCCGCGTCTACACCGACATCTTCCGTGGCCTGCCCGCCGTGGTGATCATCCTGCTCATCGGTCTCGGCATCGGCCCGGTGGTCCGCAATATCACCGGCGGCAACCCGTACTGGCTCGGCGCGGTGGCGCTGGCGCTGCTCTCGTCGGCCTATATCGGCGAGATCTTCCGCTCCGGTATCCAGTCGGTGGAGCCCGGTCAGCTCGAAGCCGCGCGCGCGATGGGCTTCGGGTACCGCCAGTCGATGACGCTGGTGGTGATCCCGCAGGGTGTGCGCCGGGTGCTGCCCGCGCTGATGAACCAGTTCATCGCGCTGATCAAGGACTCGTCGCTGATCTATTTCCTCGGCCTGCTCGCCTCTCAGCGTGAACTGTTCGCCGTCGGCCGCGACCTCAACGCCCAGACCGGCAATCTGTCCCCGCTGGTCGCCGCGGGCCTGATGTATCTGGTGCTCACCATCCCGCTCACCCATCTGGTCAACTACATCGACCAGCGCATGCGCACCGGCAGACCCACTCCCGCCGACCCGATCGAGCAGGCAGTCATCACAGAAGGGCGAGGCGCATGAGCGAGCGTAGCGAGCGGCAGACCAGCACAGCTGCATATGCAGTCATGGCGGAACCGAGCGCCAGCGAGGTGGCGGCATGAGTGCATCGCTGACCGGCACCGGGCTCAACCTGGCGCTCGGCAACAACCACATCCTGCGCGGTGTCGACATCCACGTCGAGGCGGGCCACGCCACCACCGTCATCGGCCCGTCCGGCTCGGGCAAGTCGACGCTGCTGCGTGTGCTCAACCGCCTGCACGAACCCGATTCCGGCGATGTGCTGCTCGACGGCAAGTCGGTGCTGAAGGACAACCCCGACAAGCTGCGCCAGCGCATCGGCATGGTCTTCCAGCAGTTCAACCTGTTCCCCCACAAGACCGTCGCCGACAACATCGTGCTCGGCCCCCGCAAACTGCGCGGCCTGTCCGCCGACGAGGCCCGCGCGCTGGCGATCGAACAGCTCGAGATCGTCGGCCTGGCCGACAAGGCCGACGCCCGGCCCGCGTCGCTGTCGGGCGGCCAGCAGCAGCGCGTCGCCATCGCCCGCGCGCTGGCCATGAAACCGGAACTGATGTTCTTCGACGAGGCCACCTCGGCGCTGGACCCCGAGCTGGTGAAGGGCGTGCTGGCGCTGATGGCCGACCTCGCCTCGGGCGGCATGTCGATGATCGTGGTGACCCACGAGATGGGGTTCGCCCGCGAGGTCTCCGACAGCGTCGTGTTCATGGATCAGGGCGTCGTCGTGGAGACCGGCACCCCCGACGCCCTGTTCGACGACGCCAAGACCCCACGCCTGCGCCGCTTCCTCGATCAGGTCCTCTGACCAGGTAAGGGGCCTCACAGCAACGCATGCGCAACTGCTAATGTCGGAAGTGCTTGGAGCTCCATTCGATCAGTACCGGACCGAGTTCCGGGAAACCGGAAAGAGAGAGCCGATGACCACCACGCACGCCGAACACCCGCAGCACACCCATGTCCACGGCCCCACCTGCGGCCACGTCGCCGTTCCGCACGAGGACCACGTCGACTACGTCCACGACGGCCACCTGCACCGCGAACACGACGGCCACTTCGACGAGTGCGAGACCACAGCACACGTCGAGCACACCGCCCACACCCACGAGCACGGCCCCGGTTGTGGTCATGTCGCCGTCCCGCACGGCGACCACGTCGACTACATCCACGACGGCCACCGCCACGCCGCCCACGCGGACCATTACGACGATCACTGACCACTAGGCCGACCCCGCCCCGGTGGGGTCGGCTGCCCGTATTACCTCTGGCTCGACGATCGATCGGTTCCCCGGATAATGTCTGTGCCTGCGGCCTGCGTCATGCCTGCCGATTCACGGATGGGGATTCTCGGTCGATGGGCAGAACAATCAGGCGCACAATGGCTTTCGGTGTCGTCGGCAGCATGCTGGCCGCGTGCGCGGCCACCTTCGGCGCGGGCAACGGTCTGGCCGACGGGCGCGATCCGATCGTCGAAGCCAAGAAGCTCCTCGCGACGCCGACCACCGCGAACGGCTCGAACATCATCTCGAGCAGGGTCGATGATCGAAATCTGACCATGCTGGTCTTCTCCGCCGCGATGAACAAGGGCATCACCGTGAAGGTGCAGCGTCCGAAAGA
>NZ_JBHWZY010000762.1:0-3393 GCF_042727815.1 Nocardia sp. NPDC060220 | reverse complement strand
GGTTCCTCGAGTTCGAGGGCTCGGATGAGTGTGTGATCGTCGACGCCGTGATGCGGGGTGAGGAAGAAGTAATCGGGCGTGACCTGGAAGTACTCGGCCAGCGCCGAAACGGTTTTCGCCGAGGGATTCTCGCGATTCCCGGACCGTAGCTGGGACAGATACGGTGCGGAAATACTGTGACCGGCAGCCTGGAGCATGCGCGCCACTTGACGGTTTGTGCACTGACGCACGTCCGGACCCGAGGGGTTGTCGAAGAGTTCGTTGAGGCGGGCGGCGAAGTGCGTCACAGCGGTTCCTCGGCATCAAGTTGGTCAGAAGACCATCATGAGACGCGGACTGTGTTCCCGGCAATAGTCCTAGCAAACTTGCGGCGCTCGTCACAAAATCTCTACCACCGGGCTGTTCGACATAACGACCACCGATTCGTGCCGGCCGACGCGGAAGACCAGGTCATCGACCATATTGATCGCCAGCAGCCCGCGCCGATGACCTGTTCTATGCAATACTGCATAGCATGCGTCTGACCAGCCCGGAATCCGATGACAACACCGCCGAGACCGCGCAGTGGGGCAAGACGGCCTGCATTCTCTGTGAATGCAACTGCGGTCTCGAGATCCAGACAGATGGCCGCAACCTGGTGAAGATTCGTGGCGACAAACAACATCCGGGGTCGGCGGGCTACACGTGTGAGAAGCCGCTGCGCCTCGACAAGTACCAGGCGGGCGCGCACCGCATCGACACTCCGCTGCGGCGCACCGCCGACGGTACGTACGAGCCGATCGACTGGGATACCGCGCTCGACGAGATCGCCGCCAAGCTCGCCGGGGTTCGTGACGCGCACGGTGGCGAGTCGATCTTTTTCTACGGCGGGGGCGGGCAGGGCAATCACCTCGGTGGCGCCTACGGCCGGGCGCTGTATCACGCAGTCGGTGGCCGGTATATGTCGAATGCGTTGGCGCAGGAGAAGACCGGCGAATCCTGGGTCGATTCCCAGCTCTACGGCAATCACACCACCGGCGATTTCGAGCACACCGAGGTCGCGATCTTCGTCGGCAAGAACCCCTGGCAGTCCCACGGCATCGCGCAGGCGCGGCCGGTGCTGCGCGAGATCGCGCGGGATCCGAACCGGACGATGATCGTCATCGACCCGCGCGTCAGCGAGACCGCGGCGCTGGCCGACTATCACCTGCAGGTCAAGCCGGGCACCGACGCCTGGTGCGTGTCGGCGATCGCGGCGACGCTGGTGCAGGAGAACCTGCACAACGAGGGGTGGTTGGCCGAACACACGACCGGTGCCGAACCGGTGTTGCGAGCGTTGCGGGCGGTCGACATCAGCGCGAACGCGCACCGCTGCGGTCTCGACGAGACGCTGATCCGCACCGTCGCGCGCCGGATCGCCGCCGCGAAAAGCGTCGCCACCTATGAAGACCTCGGCGTGCAGCAGTCCCCCAACAGCACCCTGGTCGCCTACCTGAACAAGATGCTGTGGATCCTGACCGGCAACTTCGCCAAACCCGGTGGGGTGCATATTCATTCATGGATGTTCCCGCTCGCCGGCCGTTGGCACGCCATCCCGAGGGAGGCCGGGGCGGGTGGGGCACAGCGCGTGCGGCGCGGCGTCGCGACCGTGGCGATGCGCTACGGTGCCACACCCGCGCGCCGGTTGATCGCCGCGACCGCTGGGCGTGGCGCGATCTCGCGGAATGTGGCCGGGCTGACGGCGAGCACCACGCTCGACGTGTTCTTCGACGCTGTGGCGGTGCCGATCGCCCGCACGATCGCGGACAAGCTGAGCATGGCCGACAGCCCCACGCGCACACCGGTTTCCGGGGCCCGTATTCTCAACGGCCTGATCCCGTGCAACTCCATCGCCGACGAGATCCTCACCGACCACCCCGACCGGTTGCGGGCTATGTGGATCGATTCGTCGAATCCCGCGCACTCGCTGGCGGATTCGGCGCGATTCGTGGCGGCGATGCGGTCGCTGGAGCTGTCGGTGGTCGTCGATGTGGCGATGACCGAGACCGCTCGCCAGGCCGACTATGTGCTGCCCGCGGCGAGCCAGTTCGAGAAGTACGAGGCGTCGCTGTTCACGCTGCACTTCCCGCACAACAGCTTTCAGGTGCGCGCGCCGTTGATGGCGCCGTTGCCGGGCACCCGTCCCGAACCCGAGATCTACGGTGCGGTGATCGACCGTCTCGGTGTGGTCGAGCCCCGGCTGCTGGCGGAGCTGGCCGCGGCGGCGCGGGTGAGCCGGGAGGCGTTCGCGCTCGCACTGTTCTCCACACTGAAGGCGCGCCCCGAACTGGCCGGGCTGACACCGTATCTGCTGTACCGGACCTTGGGCGCGAGCCTTCCGGAGGGGGAAGCCGCGCTGGCGCTGGCATGGGGATTCGCGCTGCTGTGCGTGATCTCCCAGCCCGACGCCGTGGCCAGGGCGGGGTTCACCGGATCCGGGTTCGGGCAGGCCGAGGAGTTGTTCGAGGCTGTGCGCGCGCACCCGGAAGGGGTGATGTTCTCCGATGACCGCTACGAGGACGCGTGGCGCTACATCCAGCACGCCGACGGCAAGATCCACGCCGCCATCCCGGAACTGCTCGACGAACTGCGCGCGGTCTGCGCGGTCGACCCCGACTACACCAGCGAGGAGTACCCGTTCACCCTGTCCGCCGGTGAGCGGCGCGCGTTCACGGCGAACGTGATCATCCGCAACCCGGATTGGCGCCGCCGCGACCGTGAGGGCGCTCTGCGGATCGCGGTGGCCGATGCCGAGCGGCTCGCGCTGAGCACCGGCGATAGGGTGCGTGTGGTCACCGAATCCGGTTCGGCGACCACGTCGATCGAGATCAGCGAGATGATGCAGGCAGGACACATTTCACTCCCCAACGGCATGGGTGTCGCCTATCCGGGCGCGGACGCAGTCGTCGGTGTCGCGCTCAATACGCTGACCTCGACGTCGCGACGCGACAAGTTCTTCGGCAGCCCCTGGCACAAGAACGTTCCCGCCCGTATCGAGGTGCTCACGGCGCCGGTGAAGGAGGCCTGACGGTGGGAGCTCGCACCAACACTCGGCAGAAGATGCTGGGCAGTGCGATCGAACTGCTGCGCGAACGCGGCGCGGCGGGCGTGACCGTCGACGCGGTACTCGCCCGCAGTGGCGCTCCGCGGGGCTCGGTGTATCACCACTTCCCCGGCGGACGCGCCCAGATCATGACCGAATCGCTCACTCTCGCAGGCGATACGATCAGCGCCCTCATCGAGGAGGCCGCCGAGCGGGGCGCCGCGGGGGTGCTGGCCGGGATCGCCGAGTTCTGGACGGCGATCCTGCTCACGTCCGATTTCGAGGCGGGCTGTCCGGTGGTGTCGGTGGCGGTAGGCGGGGCGCCCTGTCTC
>NZ_JBHWZY010000761.1:0-3402 GCF_042727815.1 Nocardia sp. NPDC060220 | reverse complement strand
GTCTCACCTCCGAGTCGGTGACCCCGCACGCCGCCGACGGCTTCGAGATCGCGTTCCGCCACGCGTCGGTGGCCATGTCCATCGGCGACGCCCGAGGCCGCATCATCGACGCCAATCCGGCCTTCGAACGCCTGGTGGGGTACTCGCTCGACCAGCTACGGGGACTCGACGGCTTCGACCTGGCCGGCGACACCGCCGACGTCGAGCGCCGGCGCATCTTCGCCGAACTCGCCGGCAACGATTCGGGGGCCGTGCGGTTCGAAAGCGAACAGCCTCGCCCCGACGGAACCACCAGGTGGGTCGGCTGGACGATCACCCAGTGCGTCTCGGCCGACGGCGAACGGGCTTATCTGCTCGGCTTCGGCCAGGACCTCACCGAACAGCACACCGCCGCGCAACGCCTGCACTGGCAGGCCCACCACGACCCGCTCACCGGCCTGACCAACCGGCGCGGCCTGCACACCGAGCTGCACTCGCTCGTCGGCGACGCCCACCCCGGACAGTGCGCGGCGGTGTGCGCACTCGACGTCGACGGGTTCAAAGCGGTCAACGACACCTACGGACATGCCGTGGGCGATCAGATCCTCGTCGAGCTCGCCGAACGCCTGCGGCGATGCTTGAGCACCGATGAGGAGCTGCTCGCTCGCCTCGGCGGGGACGAGTTCATCGTGGTACTCCCCCCGTCCGCGGTCGACCGAGCGCGCAAGACCATCGATCTGCTCCACGCCGCGGTGATCGATCCGTTCGCCCTGCCCGACGGGCCGATATCGGTATCGGTCAGCATCGGCGCGGTGGTGACGCCGCTGACCGGCAGACGCGTTTCCGAACTGCTCGCCGAGGCCGACGACTGCCTCTACCAGGCCAAAGCGCTGGGCAAGAATCGGTGGATTCTGCGCGAGCGGTGAGTCAGCGGGCGATTCCGTCGAACATCAGCCGCTGTATCGCGATACTGAGCTCTCGTTGCTGTTCGGGCGGCCCACTGTCGTCCGCGCTGCCCCGGTCCCCGGCATCTCTGGCGCAGGCGATGACCCCGGCCAGCAGCATGCCCATCACAGCCTGCGCCGTGTGGTCGACATCGAGATCGGCGCGCAGGTACCCGCGTTCGATCCCGTGTTCGAGATAGCCGGCCGTGAGCGCGTTGGCCGAGTCGAGCACGCTGAACATTCGTTTGTTCAATTCGGCGTCGACACCGACCGTCCCGGTGAACAGGAACCGGGGAATGCGCGGGTCGGAGTACAGGATGCCGGTCAGTCCGTCGGCGATGCGGCCGACCTGGGCGCGGTAGTCGTCGAGGGTTTCCGCGGCGGCGGGGGCGTTGTCGGTCGCCAAGGCTTCCAGCACGCGACCGAACAGGTCGTCCACGACGTGGTCGATGATGTCGCGCTTGTTCTGGAAATACCGGTAGAAGGTGCCGTGGCCGATCCCCAGCCGCGTGGCGATGTCGGCGATCGAGGTGTCGTGGTAGCCGTTCGTCGCGAAACAGTCGAAGGCGGCGTCGATGATGTCGCGGCGTGTTTCCTCGCGCATGCGTTCCGCTCGCTGAGCGCGTCTGTCTCCGAGTGCCTCTGGTCCGACCACGCCTGTGATGATAGCCTCCGTCAAAGTTGAGTGACACTTCATTCCGTTAGTAGAATGATGTGTCAGTCCAGGCATGGAGACAGAACAAGGGAGTTCGTCATGCGTGACCCGAAGATCGTCATCATCGGCGCCGGCGTCGCCGGGATCACCGCCGGCGTGATCTTCAAGCAGGCCGGCTTCGAGAACTTCGTGATCGTGGAGAAGGGCTCCGATGTCGGCGGGGTCTGGCATTGGAACCGCTACCCCGGACTGACCTGCGATGTTCCGTCGCAGATCTATCAGTTCGGCTTCGCACCCAAACCCGACTGGTCACAGATCTGGGCCACCGGTGGCGAGATCCAGCGCTACCACCGCGATGTGGTCGAGCAGTTCGGTCTGACCGATCATCTCGCACTGAACAGTGAGGTCACCGAGGCCGTTCACGGCGCCGACGGGTGGACCGTCACCCTCGCGGGCGGCCGAGAGATCACGGCGGACTTCGTCATCGCCGCCACCGGCGTGCTGCACCACCCCTTCACCCCCGATATCCCGGGAATCGACCGGTTCACCGGTGCGGTGGTCCATACCGCCCGGTGGGACGACGCGATCGAGACCGCAGGCAAGCGCATCGCGGTGATCGGCAGCGGGTCCACCGGCGTTCAGGTGGTCTCCGCGCTGCAACCGCGAGCCGCGAAGTTGACCCAGTTCGCCCGCACCCCCCAATGGGTGCTCTGGGCTCCGATGGGTCTGCCCCAGCCGCGACTGCTGGCCGAGCTGCTCGCCGCCGCGCCCGCCGCGCACCAGCGCCTCTACTCCACACTGTTGTGGAGCTCGGGCATCCTCGCCGATATCGCGTTGAAACCGACATGGCGACGCCGCGCCGCGCAGCAGTTCGCCCGATGGTCGCTGACCACCCAGGTGCGCGATCCACAGCTACGAGCGGCGTTGACTCCCGACTACGAGCCGTTCTGCAAACGGCAGGTCCTCTCCGGCACCTATCACCGCGCGATCGGCGCCGGCAACGCGGCGTTGGTGACCGACGCGATCAGCGAGATCACCGAAACCGGAATCCGCACCGCCGACGGCACCCACCACGATCTCGACGTGATCGTCTTCGCGACCGGCTTCCACCCACACAACTACATGCGCCCGATGAACCTGCGTGGCCGCGACGGACTGAGCATCGACGAGGCCTGGGCGAAGGGGCCACGCGCCTACCGGATGACCGCGATCCCCGGTTTCCCGAACTTGTTCACCGTGCTCGGCCCGAACTCGCCCACCGGATCGATCTCGCTGCAGTACTCCGCGGAACTGACTGCCCGCTACATCACGCAGTGGCTGAAACGCTTCCGCGACAACGAGTTCGACACCGTGGAGGTGACCGAGGAGGCCACCGTCCGGTTCAACGACTCCGTCGCGGACGCCATGGGCCCGACCGTGTGGAACACCGGGTGCAACTCCTGGTACTTCACCGAGGAAAACACCATCGACCTGTGGCCTTTCGACCGCAAGACGATGACCACCCTGCTCACCGAACCCGACGACCGCGACTACCTGATCGCTCACCAGGATGGAACTCTGTCATGACGACACGACACGTCGACGTACTGATCATCGGCGCCGGCCTCTCCGGCATCGGCACTGCCTGTCAGCTCGTTCGCGAGCGGACCGGCCGCAGCTTCGCGATCATCGAACGTCGCGACAACGTCGGCGGTACCTGGGATCTGTTCAAGTATCCGGGCATCCGGTCCGACTCGGACATGTTGACCTTCGGGTTCGGGTTCCGCCCGTGGATCGGCACCAAGATCCTGGCCGACGGGCCGAGCATCCGGAACTACATCGAAG
>NZ_JBHWZY010000760.1:0-3411 GCF_042727815.1 Nocardia sp. NPDC060220 | reverse complement strand
CTGCCCGTCGAACTTCCCGCTCGAGGTGATCCTCAACAAGCTGGGACCCGCGCTGGCCGCCGGAAACACCGTCGTGCTCAAACCCGACCCGAACACCCCGTGGAACGCGACCAGGCTCGGTCGGTTGATCGCCGAGCACACCGACTTCCCGCAGGGCGTCGTGAATGTCGTGACGACACCGTCCAACGAGGTGGCCGGACTCCTGGCGAGCGACCCCCGCGTCGACCTCATCTCGTTCACCGGTTCGACCGGCGTCGGGCGCACGCTGATGCGCCAGAGCGCGGGCACGATGAAGCGGACCTTCCTCGAACTCGGCGGAAAGTCCGCGCTCGTCGTGCTCGACGACGCGAAGCCCGAACACGCGCTGCGCAGCGCGGTGGGGGTCTGTGTGCACGCGGGCCAGGCGTGCGCGGCGACGAGCCGGATGCTGGTGCACCGCTCGATGTTCGACGACATGGTCGCGGCGGTGGGCGCGATGTTCGCGGCGGTGCCGGTGGGCGATCCGGTGCTGCCGCAGACGCTGGTCGGCCCGGTCATCAGCGCGGCCCAGCAGACCCGGGTACTCGATATGTGCGAGCGGGCGATTCGCGACGGCGCGCGACAGGTCACCGGTGGTGGCTTGCCCGCCGATCTGCCCGCCCACCTCGCCGGTGGCCACTTCGTCGCTCCGACGGTGTTCGTGACCGATGATCCGAACTCGGCGATCGCCCAGGAGGAGATCTTCGGTCCGGTCCTGGTGATGCTCGCGTTCGACGACGACGACGAGGCGGTGCGGATTGCCAACAACAGCGCCTTCGGCCTCGCGGGCGCGGTGCTGTCACAGTCCGACGAACGCGGTATGGGCATCGCCCGTCGACTCAGGACCGGCGCGGTGGGCGTCAACGGCGGCATGTTCTACGGCGCCGACGCGCCATTCGGCGGCTACAAGAACAGCGGCGTCGGTCGCCAGTGCGGCATCGAGGGTTTCCAGCAATACCTGGAGACCAAGACCATCGGTTCCCGGACGCCGCGACAGCGTTGAGTCGCTGTCCGGCAGAGCAATTCACCATCGAAGTACTGAAAGGTTGTCACCAGTGGGAAAATTGGACGGCAAGGTCGCGGTCATCTCGGGGGCGGCGCGAGGGCAGGGACGTTCGCACGCGGTGAACCTCGCCGCCGAGGGCGCGAGCATCATCGCCTTGGACATCTGTGCCGACCTCGAAGGCAACACCTACCCGCTCGCGCGGCCCGAGGACCTCGAGGAGACGGGCAGGCTGGTCGAGAAGGAAGGCGTGCGTTTCCATCCGGTGATCGTGGACGTGCGTGAGCGCGGCGCCGTCTGGCAGGCGGTCGCGCAGGGGGTCGAGGCGCTGGGACGGCTCGATATCGTGGTCGCCAACGCGGGCATCGCCCCGCTGGGCAGCGGCCAGACCATGCAATCCTGGTCGGACACCATCGATACCGACCTCGTCGGTGTGTTCAACGTGGTGCAGGCGAGCTTGCCGCATCTCGGTGCCGGGGCGTCGATCATCGCCACCGGTTCCCTCGCCGCGCAGCTGGGGAGTTCGACCAAGCAGGGACCGGGCGGCTCCGCCTACAGTCTCGCGAAACAGGTTGTCGCGCACTACGTGAACGACTTGGCGATCCAGCTCGCGAAGAAGTCCATTCGGGTCAACGCGGTGCATCCCACCAATGTCAATACCGACATGCTGCACAACGAGGGTATGTACAAGATCTTCCGTCCCGATCTCGAGGCGCCGACTCGCGCCGATGCCGAGGTGGCGTTCCCGGCGATGCAGGCGATGCGTGTGCCGTACATCGAGCCGCAGGACGTCTCCAACCTCGTGGTCTTCCTCGCCTCCGAGGATTCGCGCTACATCACCGGCAGCCAATTGCGGGTGGATGCGGGTGGTTTCGTCAAAGCCGTGCCCTGGGGGAAGTGAGCGATGAGCGACACGACGACGGTGTACAAGCTCTACCGCTGTGTCATCTGTGGATGGGAGTACGACGAGGAACTCGGCTGGCCGGACGACGGCATCGAACCCGGCACCCGCTGGGACGACATCCCCGAGGACTGGACCTGCCCCGACTGCGGCGCCGAGAAGGCCGAGTTCGACATGGTCGAGGTCGATCGGTGACGATCGCGCGACACGGCCGGGCGGTGATCGTCGGCACCGGTGTCGCCGGCGCCAGCGCGGCCGAGACGCTGCGCAAGGAAGGGTTCGCCGGATCGATCGTGCTGGTCGGCGACGATCCGGCGGCACCGTATCGGCGCCCGATGGTCTCCAAGGAATTGCTGTCCGGCTCGGTCGGCGAGGAGAAGGCGCGGCTCAAGCCCGCCGCGTTCTGGGCGGACAAGTCGATCGAGCTGCGCACAGGTGTGACCGTGCGTGCCGTCGATACCGCCACGGCCAGTGTGGAGTTCGACGACGGCGACCAGCTGGCCTATGACGCGCTGATTCTCGCGACCGGAGGCAGGCCACGACGGCTGGACCTGCTGCCCGAGGCCGAGACACTGCGGCACCTGCGTGACGCGGCCCGATTGCGGCAGATTCTCGATCGCGTCGGTGCTACCGGCGCCGTACCGAGTGTTCTCGTCGTCGGCGGTGGACTGGTCGGTTTGGAGGCGGCGGCCGCGGTGCGTACCTTCGGCGCCGACGTCGTGGTGTTGGAGACGGCGGACCGGGTGCTCGGACGGGTGGTGCCCGCCGAGGTCTCGGCGAGCTATGCGCGTCTGCACCGGGATCGAGGGGTCCGTGTGCATACGGGAACACGGCTCGCGGCTGCGCACAACGAGAACGGCCGGACCCGCGTGTTCGCCGAGGATGGTCGGGAATGGGTCGCCGACGTGGTGATCGTCGCGGTCGGCATGACCCCGGATACCGAACTGGCGGTCCGCGCGGGCCTCACGGTCGATGATGGCGTCGTCGTCGACGAGTTCGGGGCGACCTCCGCGCCCGGGGTGTACGCGGCCGGTGACGTCGCGCGGCTGCCGAACCGGATTCTGGGTGGGTCCGACCGGATCGAGCACTGGAATCACGCGCAGGCCCACGGCGCGGCCGTCGCGCACACCATCTTGGGCGCGCGGGTGCCGTATGAGGAAGTTCCGTGGTGTTGGACCAACCAGTTCGGTCGCAACCTTCAGATCGCGGGCTGGCCGGGGTACGGCACGGAGACGATCGTCTACGGCGACCTCGATGCCGGGCCGTTCCTCGCGCTGACCCTGGTCGAGGATCGCCTGGTCGGAGTGCTCGGCGTCGGTAGGCCCAAGGATGTCCGAGCAGCTCAGAACCTGATCAAGAACGGCCCGTATCTGCCGCGAGCCGCGCTCGCGGCCGACGATCTCGATTTGGTCGAGTTGGCCTCGGCGCCAGAGCAATTCGCCGCATCAGCGCGGGAATAGGCGCTCGTACAGCTCGCCTGGATCTGGTG
>NZ_JBHWZY010000759.1:0-3415 GCF_042727815.1 Nocardia sp. NPDC060220 | reverse complement strand
GGGTGAGGTCGCGGAACATCGCGCCACCCGGGATGAACACTTCCTTCTGCGTCGGCAGGTCCGCGCCGCCGGACTCGACCAGCGAGATCACCGGCAGCCGGTTCTCCCGGACGATGTCGTTGATGCGCAGTGTCTTACGCAGCGTCCACGGGTTCGACGTACCGCCGCGCACCGTCGGGTCGGGCGCGACGATCATGCACTCGACGCCCTCGACGAGGCCGATGCCGGCGATCGTCGACGCGCCGACGTGGAAGTCGCTGCCCCACGCGGCGAGTGGGCACAGCTCGAGAAACGGCGAGTCCTCGTCGAGCAGCAATTCGATGCGCTCACGCGCGGTCAGCTTGCCGCGCTTGTGGTGCCGGGCCACCTTGTCGGGGCCACCACCGGCGATGGCCTTGGCGAACTCCGCCTCGACCTCGGTGAGCTTGGTGGACATCGCCTCGGCGGCCGCGGTGTACTCGGGCGAGGCGGTGTCGATGAGGGAACGGAAGGTCGTCACGACTGGTACCCCAATACTTTCGACGCCAGCATGGTCAGGATCTCGTTGGTGCCGCCGCCGATGCCGATGATGCGCACATCGCGGTAGATGCGCTCGACCTCGGCCTCACGCATGTAGCCCATCCCGCCGTGCAACTGCACGGCCTGGTTGGCCACCCATTCGGCGGTCTCGACGGCGTTGTTCTTGGCGAAGCACACCTGAGCGATCAGGTTCTCGTCACCGGCGACGTAGCGCTCGACCAGCGCCCGGGTGTACGTGCGCGAGATATCCACGCGCTGGGCCATATCGGTGAGCGTCATCTGTACCTTCTGGCGGCTGATCAGCGGGCGGCCGAAGGTCTCGCGATCGCGGCACCACTGCACGGTGAGGTCGAGCGCGCGCTGGGCCAGCGAATACGCCTGCACCGCGAGGCCCACCCGCTCACTGACGAACGCGGCGGCGATCTGCGCGAAGCCGCTGTTCTCGGCGCCGACCAGGTTCGAGGCGGGCACCCGTACGTCCACGTACGACAGCTCGGCGGTATCCGAGGCCAGCCAGCCCATCTTCTCCAGCTTGCGGCTGACGGTGAAGCCCGGCGTGTCCTTCGGCACCAGGATCAGCGAAACACCGGCCGCGCCAGGGCCGCCCGTGCGCACCGCGGTGACGACGAAGTCGGCACGACAGCCCGAGGTGATGAAGGTCTTGGCGCCGTTGATGATGAAGTCCTCACCGTCCCGCACGGCGGTGGTGGTGAGGTGGCCGACATCGGAACCCCCGCCGGGTTCGGTGATGGCCAGCGAACCGATCAGGTCACCGGCCAGCGTCGGCTTGGCCCACTGGTCGATCTGGGCCTGGTTGCCCGAGGCGATCATGTGCGGCAGCGCGATTCCACAGGTCAGCAGTGAGGCCCACAGCCCGCCGGACGCACCGGCGACATGGATCTCCTCGCCCACGATCACCGAGTCGATGGCGTTGCCGCCCTCGCCGCCCGCCGATTCCGGGTACTCGATGCCGAGCAGGCCGAGTTCGCCTGCCTTCTTGTGCAGCTCGCGCGGTAGTTCGCCGGCCCGCTCCCAGGCATCGAGGTCGGGCAGGATCTCCCGTTCGACGAACCCGCGCACAGTGGCGCGCAGCTCTTTTCGCTCCGGCGTTTCCCAAACTGAGGTCATGCGAACAGCTCCGTCGGCATATCGATGTGGCGGGAGCGCAGCCATTCGCCGAGCCCCTTGGCCTGCGGGTCGAAACGTGCCTGGTAGGCGACGCCCTTGCCCAGCAGCCCGGAAATGATGAAGTTGACCGCGCGCAGATTGGGCAGCACGTGGCGGGTGACGGTCAGGTCGGCCGTCTCGGGAAGAAGTTCTCGCAGCTTCTCGACGGTGAGGGTGTGCACGAGCCAGCGCCACTGGTCGTCGGTGCGCACCCACACGCCGATATTGGCGTCGCCGCCCTTGTCGCCGCTGCGCGCGAGCGCGATAGTGCCGAGCGGGACTCGACGGGTTTCGGCGGGCGGCAGCGGTGCGGGCAGTTCGGGTTCGGAAACAGGTTCGAGAACAACGGTTTCCGTAGCGGGGGCGATGTCGACACGGGTACCGTTCGCCAGCACGGCGATATGCGGCACCTCGTGCGCGTCGACGAAACCCGGGGTGAAGACACCGTAGGGCGAACCGTTTCCGGGCAGCGCGGTGAAGCTGGCACCCGGGTAGCTCGCGAGCGCCAATTCCACAGCGACACTGGAGAACCCGCGACCTACCTTGTTCGGGTCGGCATCGCGCACCACGCAGCGCAGGATCGCGCTGGCCTGCTCTTCGGTCTCGGCGTCGGGGCGATCGAGGCGAGCCAGGGTCCAGGTGAGCTCGGCGGGTTTGTCCGGCAGCCAGGATTCCAGCTGTCGTTGTGCCAGTGCGGCTTTGGCCTCGATATCGAGTCCGGTGAGGATGAATGACATCTCGTTGCGGAAGCCACCGAGGGTGTTCAGCGAGACCTTGAGCTGTGGCGGCGGGGCCTCACCGGTGACGCCGCTGATCAATACCCGGTCCTTACCCTCCTGGCTCAGCACGATGCTGTCCAGGCGGGTGGTGACGTCGGGTCCGGCGTAGCGCGCGCTCTGGATCTCGTACATGAGCTGGGCTTCGACGGTGTCGACAGTGACCGCGCCGCCGGTGCCGTCGTGCTTGGTGATCACGCAGGACCCGTCGCGACGGATCTCGGCGATCGGGAAGCCGGGGCGGCCGATGTCACCGAGTTCGGTGAAGAAGGCGAAGTTACCGCCGGTGGCCTGAGTGCTGCACTCGATCACGTGGCCGGCGACCACCGCACCGGCGAGCGCGTCGTAATCGGTACGGGCCCACCCGAAGTGGGCCGCCGCCGGACCGACGATCACGGAGGCGTCGGTGACGCGACCGGTGACGACGATGTCGGCGCCGGAGTTCAGGCACTCGACGATCCCCCACGCGCCGAGATAGGCGTTGGCGGTGAGCGGCTGACCCAGATCGAGCTCGGCGGCCCGCGAGACCAGGTCGTCGCCTTCGACGTGCGCGATCTCGGCGTCGAGCCCGAGCTCGGCGGCGACCTTGCGCAACTGCTCGGCCAGCCCCGCCGGATTCAGCCCGCCGGCATTGGTGACGATCTGGACGTTCTTCTCGAGCGCGAGCGCGAGGCAGTCCTTGATCTGCTTGACGAAGGTCTTGGCGTAGCCGAGGCTCGGATCCTTCATCCGGTCGCGGCCCAGGATCAGCATGGTGAGTTCGGCGAGGTAGTCGCCGGTCAGCACGTCGAGCTGACCGCCTTCCAGCATCTCGCGCATGGCGCTGAGCCGGTCACCGTAGAACCCGGAACAATTCCCGATCCGGATCAGGTCCGGGTCAGCGGAGAGAGCACTCATGGCACCCAGGATCGCAGCGGTTCAGAAAAAAAGCAAGCATGCGTGCTTGTTAATTC
>NZ_JBHWZY010000758.1:0-3416 GCF_042727815.1 Nocardia sp. NPDC060220 | reverse complement strand
GCCCCCAGCCGCCGCGAGGCACCCGATCGCAACCTCGCGCTGGAGCTGGTCCGCGTCACCGAGGCAGGCGCGATGGCGAGTGGCCGTTGGGTCGGCCGTGGCGACAAGGAAGGTGGCGACGGCGCGGCCGTCGACGCCATGCGTCAGCTCGTCAGCTCGGTGTCCATGAAGGGCATCGTCGTCATCGGCGAGGGCGAGAAGGACGAAGCGCCGATGCTCTACAACGGTGAGCTCGTCGGCGACGGCACCGGCCCCGAGGTCGACTTCGCCGTCGACCCGGTCGACGGCACCACCCTGATGTCGAAGGGTTCCCCCGGCGCCATCTCGGTGCTCGCGGTCGCCGAGCGCGGCGCCATGTTCGACCCGTCCGCGGTGTTCTACATGCACAAGATCGCCGTCGGCCCCGATGCCGCAGGCTCGATCGACATCACCGCCCCGATCGGTGAGAACATCCGCCGCGTGGCCAAGGCAAAGCGGCTGTCGGTGTCCGATCTGACCGTCTGCATCCTGGACCGTCCCCGCCACGAGGACACCATCCAGCAGGCACGCGACGCGGGCGCCCGCATCCGCCTCATCTCCGACGGTGACGTCGCCGGCGCCATCGCCGCCGCGCGTCCCGAGTCCGGCGTCGACATCCTGGTCGGTATCGGTGGCACCCCCGAGGGCATCATCGCCGCCGCCGCGCTGCGCTGTCTCGGCGGCGAGCTGCAGGGCATGCTCGCGCCGAAGGACGACGAAGAGCGGCAGAAGGCGATCGACGCGGGCCACGATCTGGATCGGGTGCTCTCGACCACCGACCTGGTCTCCGGCGACAACGTGTTCTTCTGCGCCACCGGCGTCACCGACGGCGACCTGCTGCGCGGCGTGCGCTACTACGGCGGCGGCGCGTCGACCCAGTCGATCGTAATGCGGTCCAAGTCGGGCACCGTCCGCATGATCGACGCCTACCACCGCCTGACGAAGCTGCGCGAGTACTCCTCGGTCGACTTCGACGGCGACGACAGCGCGAACCCGCCGCTACCGTGATCCGGGGCTGGGCGTCCCTATAGTCGAACTATGGCAGCGCCCAGCACCGCCCTGGTCCTCGGCAACGGCGGAATCGCCGGTATCGGCTGGCAGATCGGCATGATCGCCGGACTGGCCGAGGCCGGGGTGGACCTGCGGTCGGCCGATCTGGTGATCGGCACGTCCGCGGGCGCGGTCGTCGGGGCGCAAATTCGCAGCACGCTGTCGACCGACGAGCTCTACAAGCGGCAGCTGGGGCGGCTCAACGCCGAGATCCCGAACCGGCTCTCGGTCAAGCAGCTGGCCACGTGGGCGTTCATCGCGGGCACCGCGCCCAGCGAGACCAGCGCGGCACGCCGGGTCGCGAACGCTTCGCGCGGCAGGTCGACGATCGACCCCGTGTTGCGGCTGGCGGCGGTGTCCTCACGCCTGCCCGAGAAGTCGTGGCCGGCACAGCCGTTGTGGATCACCGCGGTCGACGCCGACACCGGCGTGTTGAAGGTCTTCGACCGCGACAGCGACGTCTCGCTCGCCGAGGCGGTCAACGCCAGTTGCGCGATCCCGTTCGCCTGGCCGGAGGCGTCGTGTCACGGGCACCACTACCTCGACGGCGGGGTCCGCTCCCCCCTGAATCTGGATCTGGCGAAGGGCTACGACCGGATCGTCGGCCTCGCGTCCAACATTCTCACCCCGCGCCGCAGCGGGAAGATCTCCGCCCAGCTCGCCCACCTCGGTTCGGCCAGGGTCACGGTGATCCATCCGGACCAAGCCGCGCGCAAGGCCATCGGCCCCAACGAGCTCGACCCGCAGCGCGTACACGGCGCCGCGCTGGCCGGTCACACCCAAGCCAGGGACTTCGCCGACGAGGTGTGCGCGGTCTGGCCCACCGACTGAGTCCGGCGAGTATTCCTGCCGCGGATGTGGGATTTCGCGCTGGTGTGTGGCCACCATTCGCGGTGTTCTCGTCCTAGGGTCGAACTATGGCTGACGACGACGCGCAGTACCGGATCGAGCACGACACCATGGGAGAGGTTCGCGTCCCCGTCGACGCCCTGTGGCGGGCGCAGACGCAGCGGGCCGTCGAGAACTTCCCGATCAGCGGGCGGGGACTCGAGCGCGCCCAGATCCGGGCGCTGGGCCTGCTGAAAGCCGCGTGCGCTCAGGTCAACAAGGATCTGGGCCTGCTCGATCCGGTGAAGGCCGATGCGATCATCGCCGCGGCGGGCGAGATCGCGAACGGGGAGCACGACGACCAGTTCCCGATCGACGTGTTCCAGACCGGTTCGGGCACCAGCTCGAACATGAACGCCAACGAGGTGATCGCCTCGATCGCCGCCCGTAACGGGGTGAGCGTGCACCCCAACGACGACGTGAACATGTCGCAGTCCTCCAACGACACCTTCCCCACCGCGACACACCTGGCCGCCACCGAGGCCGTGATCACCGAACTCGTTCCCGCGCTGGACCATCTGCGCCTGGCGCTGCTCGACAAGTCACAGCAGTGGCGCACCGTGGTGAAGTCGGGCCGCACCCACCTGATGGACGCGGTGCCGGTGACGCTCGGCCAGGAATTCGGCGGCTACACCCGCCAGATCGCCGCGGGTATCGAACGCGCGATGTCCGTGCTTCCCCGCCTCGGCGAGTTGCCGATCGGCGGCACCGCGGTGGGCACCGGTCTCAACGCGCCCGCCGGATTCGGTGCGAAGGTCGTCGCGCAACTGGTACGCACCACGGGAATCGACGCGCTGCGCGAAGCGCAGGATCATTTCGAGGCCCAGGCCGCGCGTGACGGACTCGTCGAGGCCTCCGGCGCGCTGCGCACCATCGCGGTCAGCCTGACCAAGATCGCCAACGACATCCGCTGGATGGGTTCGGGCCCGCTGACCGGGCTCGGCGAATTGCAGCTGCCGGACCTGCAGCCGGGTAGCTCGATCATGCCCGGCAAGGTGAATCCCGTACTGCCCGAGGCGGTGACGCAGGTGGCGGTGCAGGTGGTCGGCAACGACGCGGCGATCGCATTCGGCGGGGCGAGCGGGGCGTTCGAGCTCAATGTCTACATTCCCGTGATGGCGCGCAATCTGCTCGAGTCGATTCGCCTGCTGGCCAACGTTTCTCGCTTGTTCGCCGACAAGTGTGTGAGCGGGCTCGTCGCCGACGAGGAGCACCTGCGGACCCTGGCCGAATCGTCACCGTCGATCGTCACCCCGCTCAACTCGGCCATCGGCTACGAGGAAGCGGCCGCGGTCGCCAAACAGGCGCTGCGCGAGAAGAAGACGATCCGGCAGACCGTCATCGACCGCGGGCTCGTCCCGGACAAGCTCTCGCTCGAAGAGCTCGATCGCAAACTCGACGTGCTGGCGATGGCCGACGTCGACCGCTGAAACGCCGAACGGCCGTCACCTCGCAGGAGG
>NZ_JBHWZY010000757.1:0-3393 GCF_042727815.1 Nocardia sp. NPDC060220 | reverse complement strand
GTCGTCGAGCTCGGGTTCACCCCGGCCGGCGATCGGGGTGCCGATCGCGATATCGGTGCTGCCGGAGATCCTGGCGAGCAGCACGGCCAGTGCCGCGTGCACGACCATGAACAGCGACGCGTTGTGCCTGCGGGCGATCTCGGCGAGGCGGACATGAACGTCGGCGGTCAGGGTGGTGCTCACATCGGCGCCGCGCAGCGAGGCGTGCGAGGGGCGCGGATGGTCGTGCGGCAGCTCGACCGTGCCCGCCTGCCCCGACAGCGTGTGCCGCCAGAACTCCAACTGCCTCGCGGCGGTGGAATTCTCGTCGGATTCCGAGCCGAGCACCTCGCGCTGCCACAGCGCGTAGTCGGCGTACTGCACGGGCAGTGGCGACCAGGCGGGTGAGCGTCCTTCGACGCGGGCCCGATAGGCGATCACGAGGTCACGGGCCAGCGGCGCGAGCGAAGCACCGTCGGCGATGATGTGCTGCACCACTACGGCGAGCACGTACTCTTCCTCCGCGAGCGGGTCGTCGGCGGGCGAGGTGAACAGCCCGGCGCGCAGGGGAACTCTCTCGGCGACATCGAAACCGCCCGCGAGCAAACGCATCACCCGGTCACGTGGATCGTCGCATTCCTCCAGCGCGAGGCCGGTCGGCAGCACCGCGCTGACGGGCAGGATCTCCTGATACGGAACAGCGTCGGCGTCATCGGCCGGGAAACGGGTGCGCAGCGCCTCGTGCCGTTCGAGCACATCGGCGACGGCATAGCGCAGCGCAGAGGTGTCGAGCGCGCCGCGCAACCGCAGGACCAGCGGGATGTTGTACGCCGGTGAGTCGGGGTCGATGCGGTTGAGCAACCACATCCGCTGTTGCGCGGGCGAGAGCGGAACGACGCCACGGTCCTGCGCCGGAATCAGCGGTGGTCGTGGCGCGGCCACCGAACCTGGGCGCACGCGGGCCGCGAGCGAGCCGACGGTGGGCGCCTCGAACAGGTCACGTACCACCAGGTCGGTACTCAGTGCCTGGTCGATGCGGGCGATGGCCCTGGTGGCCAGCAGCGAGTTGCCGCCGCGGTCGAAGAAGTTGTCGTCCAGACCGATCTCGGGCACGCCGAGCAGGGTCGCGAATACCTCGGCGACGCTGAGTTCGATGGGAGTGGTCGGCGCGCGGAAGGTGGTGGCGGCGGTGAACTCCGGTGCGGGCAGTGCCGCCCGGTCGAGTTTGCCGTTGGTGGTCATCGGTAGTTCCGCGACCACCACGACAGCGTCGGGAACCATGTATCCGGTGAGGAAGTCGGCTACGGCCGCCCGCACTTCCACCGGGTCCAGACCCGCGACCACGCGAAGATCGGCGGGCGTGGAGTCGTCGTCTAACCCCGCGCCGCTGTCGCCACGTCCGAAGCGCGCGCCTACCGGCGGCTTCGGAAGTACGGTCGTGGGCGCGTCGTTCGGATCGACTGCATCTGTCGCCGGGACGACGTAGGCGATCAGCCGGTCTCCGGCGTGCTCGTCGGCACGCACGATGACCGCGGACTGCCCGACGCCGGGCACCCGCAGCAGGGCTGCCTCGATCTCGCCCGGTTCGATCCGGAAACCACGCAGCTGCACCTGCTGGTCGCCGCGGCCGCCGTATTCGAGGGTGGGGGTGCCACGGAACCCGATCCAGCGACCGAGGTCGCCGGAGCGGTAGCGCCGGGCGCCCGGTTCACCGAACGGGTCGGCGACGAAGCGGGTGGCGGTGAGACCGGGCTTGCCGAGGTAGCCGCGCGAGAGCTGGTTGCCCGCGATGTAGAGCTCACCCGCCACACCGAACGGCACCGGACGCAGACGGTCGTCGAGGACGACCACCGACAGTCCGGGCAGCGCACGGCCGATGAGGCTGCCGGGCAGGTCGACGGCAGATCCGCCGATGTGGTCGGCGTCCACCGGCGCCCGGTCGGCGACGATGTCCGCCGTCCGCGCGGTCAGGACCTGGTGCGAGACATGGACGGTGGTCTCGGTGATGCCGTACATGTTGACGAGTTCCGGTGCGCCCGGCCCGTTTCCGTAGCGGTCGTACCAGCGGCTGAGCTTGCGGGGGTCGAGGGCCTCACCACCGAAGACCACGTACCGCACCGGCAGTGCGATGGCGCCCGCGGCCTGCGCGGCCCGGTCGGCTTCGTCGAGCTGGGCGAAGGCGGTGGGCGTCTGGCTCAGCACCGTCACGTGTTCACGGGCCAGCAGTTCGCGGAATTCGATCGGCGACCGGGAGGTCAGGTGGTCGACGACGACCACCGACGAACCGCCTGCCAGCGCGCACCACAGTTCCCAGACGGAGAAGTCGAAGGCGAAGGAGTGGAACACCGTCCACACGTCGTCCTCGTCGAAGGCGAACAGCAGCTGGGTGTTGGCGAACAGCTCGAGCACATTGCGGTGGGTGACACCGACGCCCTTGGGCAGGCCGGTGGAACCTGAGGTGTAGATGACGTACGCGAGATGATCCGGGCGCAGCGGGGCACGGCGTTCATCGGGATGCAGCGGAGCGTCGCTGTAGACGGGCGGCTCGTCGAGCAACACCACGGGCAGATCCGCGAGCGGCGTCAGCAGTCCGTGCTCGGCCGAGGTGGTCAGCACAACAGCGGGTTTCGCGTCGTCGACGATGTAGGCCAGCCGCTGCGCCGGGTATCCGGAGTCGATCGGCAGGTAGCCCGCACCCGACAGCAGCACCGCGAGCAGCGCGACCGGCAGCTCCTCGGTGCGCGCAACGGCCACAGCCACCAGGGTTTCCGGGCCCGCGCCCCGCACGACGAGCGCGCGGGCCAGCGCCGATGCCCGACCGAGGAGGCCGGCGAAGGTGAGGGACCGCTCCCCCGCCCTGATCGCGATCGCCTCGGGACGCTGTTGCGCCTGGGCGGTGATCAGGTCGGTGAGCGTGACCTCGGGAACCGCGATGCCGGGCGAATAGCCCTCGCGCAGGACGAGTTCACGCTCGCCGGGGGCGAGCACGTCGATATCGCCGACCGGCTTGGCCGGGTCGGCCACCACCGCGGCGAGCACCCGCGTCCAGCGGTCGGCGAAGTCGGCGACCGTGGCGCGGTCGAAGAGGTCGGTGGCATAGACGAAGGTGGCCGCCAGGCCCTGCGGCGCGCCGTCGACGCCGATGTGTTCGGCGAGCTCCACCTGCAGATCGAACTTCGCCAGTGGCACCGTGAAGTCGGCGGCGGAGACGGCGAGGCCGGGCAACGCCAGGTCGGTGCGGGCCAGGTTCTGGAAGGTCAGCATCACCTGGAACAGCGGGTGCCGCGCGGTCGAACGCACCGGCTCCAGCAGGTCGACGAGCCGCTCGAACGGCACATCGCCGTCGCCCAGGAGCGCTGCACCTCGCTCTACGGCGTCCCCACCATGTTCATAGGAGAACTGAACCTCGCCGAC
>NZ_JBHWZY010000756.1:0-3418 GCF_042727815.1 Nocardia sp. NPDC060220 | reverse complement strand
TCGTCGTACGGGGTGATCACCGACATCCGGGTGATGTTGAGATGCTTGATCGCTTCCACCAAGGCGCCGGAGGTGGTCACCGCATCCGGTGCGCCGGCCAGGCAGATCGTTTCCCGCAGGGATCGTTCGTAGGCGAGACCGTTGATGAAACTGCCCGAAGTACACAGGTAGGCAACGACTTCCGGTTCCACGTGCAGCACGTCGTGGGTGGCCGCCGTGAGATGCAGCGGATTGGACACGAGTTCGGCCATCGCCAGGGATACCGGCACCGGTTCATAGGGTGTGCGGGCCAGGTGCAGACTCACCTCGAGGGGCGCCCACCGCCACAGTTCCCGTTCGAGGGCCAGGTCGAACGGCGCGATCACGCCGATACCTCGTTGGGCTACCGGCCCGTCGATGTCCGGGAAGCTGAACTCCACTGCGGCCCCTCTCGCGCTCAGCCGGGCAGACCTCCGAACACGATCGGATTGTTGACAATCATACGATCTGATCGTACGGTGTCAATGTGGAAAACGGGCCGATTGTCACCGTCCTACATCGTGACAGCCTGCCCGAATCAGACCTCATGGCCCCCGTTGCCGAGCGCGCCGACGTGCGCTACACCGAGGCCGACGGGCTCGCCGACGCGCTACACGGCGCCGATGTGCTGTTCGTCTACGACTTCCAGACTCGCGCCGTTCCCGGTGCGTGGCCCAGCGCCGATCGCCTGCGCTGGCTGCACATGGGCGGTGTGGGCGTGGACCCGGTGATGTTCCCGGAGCTGCGCGCGTCCGAGGTGGTGGTCACCAACACCCGCAATGTCTTCGATACGGCCATCGCCGAATACGTCCTCGGACAGATCATCTCGTTCGCCAAGGACCTGCCCGGCTCGATCCGGTTGCAGCAGCGGCACGAGTGGCGACACCGCGAATCCGAACGCGTGGCCGGGACCACGGCACTGATCGTCGGGACCGGCTCGATCGGCCGCACCACCGCGCGATTGCTGCGCGCCGCGGGCATGACGGTGCGCGGGGTCGGGCGCCGCGCCCGCTCCGGCGACCCGGATTTCGGCACCATCAGCGACGACCTGCACGCCGAACTGCCCGGCGCGGACTACGTGATCGCGATCGCGCCGCTCACCGCGCAGACCCGGCACATGTTCGATGCCGCCGCGTTCGCGGCCATGAAACCGCATGCCAGGTTTGTCAATGTCGGGCGCGGGGAATCAGTGGTTACCGACGATCTCGTAGCCGCGCTCGGCAACGGTTCGATCGCCGCGGCCGCACTGGACGTGGTGGATCCGGAACCGCTGCCCGCGGACCATCCGCTCTGGGATCTTCCGAATGTGGTGCTCACGCCACACAATTCGGGTGATTTCCACGGCTGGCGCACCGAGATCGTCCGCGCATTCACCGACAATTTCGGCAGGTGGGCAGCCGGACTGCCGCTGGACAACGTTGTCGACAAGACGCTCGGGTACGTGCCCGGCTGAAGGAGCCCCGCCATGACGCAGCCCGATCTCCCCACCGATCCCACCGTGATGACGGCGGTTCAGCTGGTCTCGGCCTATGCGGCCGGGCAGCTGTCCCCCGTCGAGGCAGCGCAAGCCTGCCTGGATGTCATCGCGGCCCGCGACGGCGCGCTCAACGCGTTCTGCCTGGTCGATCCGGACCGGGCGCTGGTGCAGGCGAAGGACTCCGAGGCGCGCTGGCAGTCGGGCCATCCACGCGGGTTACTCGACGGCGTGCCGATTTCCATCAAGGACATCTTTCTGACCGAAGGCTGGCCGACCCTGCGTGGTTCCACCTGCGTCGACGCGGGCGGGCCGTGGCTGGTGGACAGTCCGGTCGCCGCTCGACTGCGCGAGGACGGGATGGTGTTCGTCGGCAAGACGACCACCCCGGAGATCGCCTGGAAGGGCGTCACCGACAGTCCGCTCACCGGCGTCACCCGCAATCCCGCCGATCCCGCGACGACCGCGGGCGGATCGTCCGGTGGCAGCGCGGCGGCGGTGGCGGGTGGGATGACGCCGGTGTCGGTGGGCACCGACGGTGGCGGCAGCATCCGTATTCCGGCCTCGTTCTGCGGGATCGTCGGCTTCAAACCGACGCACGGGCGGGTGCCGCTCTACCCGGCCAGCCCATTCGGGCCCCTCGCCCATGCCGGGCCGATGACGCGCACCGTCGAGGACGCGGCGCTGCTGATGGATATCCTGTCGCTGCCGGATCCGCGTGACCCGACCGCGCTGGCGCCCACCTTGACGACCTTCCGCAGTCAGATGCAGCGGGATGTGCGCGGGCTGTCGGTCGGCTACTCCGCCACGCTCGGGTACGCACAGGTGGACCCCGAGGTGGCCCAGATCGTCGAGCGCGCGGTGCAGCGGTTGGCCGCGGCCGATCTGACCATCGATGCGGTCGATCCCGGATTCGCCGACCCGCGCGAGGCCTTCGAAACCCTGTGGGCGGCGGGTGCGGCAACCATGCTGTCGAAGTTCCCGGCCAAGTCCCGGGCGAAGGTGGATCCCGGCTTGGGCGCGGTCTGGGCTCGCGGCGAAGCTGTCAGCGCCGTGGACTATCTCGACGCCCGCCATGTCGCGGCGGAAGTCGGTATCACGATGGGCACCTTCCACACCGCATACGACGTCCTGATCACCCCGACCATGCCGATCACCGCGTTCGAGGCCGGACACGATGTGCCGCCGGGCAGCGGACTGCGCGGCTGGCCGGACTGGACCCCGTTCACCTACCCGTTCAATATGACGCAGCAGCCCGCCATCAGCATCCCGGTCGGCACGACTCGCACCGGAATGCCGGTGGGCTTACAGATCGTGGGACCCCGGCACTCCGATGACTTGATCCTCGCGGTGGCCAGGCACGCCGAGTTCGTGCTGAACTCCTGAAATATCTAGGGCGCTCACCTCTTTCGACGCCGCCGAGGGATTCGACGGCGTCGGAGCGGTCGCTCTGTCAGGCGCGGGCGAAAGCCAGCGTCTCACCCTCGACACCGCGCAACCACAACCCGTTGCAGGCGGCCGCCAAGTCCGCGAGACCGTCCTCGATGGTGGCGAAGACGCTGCCGGGAACCCAGCCGAGGTCGCCGTTGATCAGGAGATTGTTGCGGCCGTAGAACAGGGCGAGGTCGGTGGCGCCCTGGGCGTGATGGGCGGCGGAGCCCGGTTCGTAGCCGTAGGCGGGGTTGCCGATTTCCCACGGTTCGAAGTCGAAGAGGCAGACGTCGCCGGGAATCGGTGTGACGGTGGGGTTTTCGCGATGCGGGGCCGCGGTGATGCGGGGCACCAGCGCGTAGACCTCGTTGCGGGCGTATTTGGCGTGGAAGGCGTCGCCCTCCTGCGGGAGCGCATCCCAGACGGCGGCACACGTGCGCGGAGCCTCGTCGTCGAGCAGGCGCGCGCGGCAGGTGACGCCGGCTTCGGTGAGGG
>NZ_JBHWZY010000755.1:0-3418 GCF_042727815.1 Nocardia sp. NPDC060220 | reverse complement strand
GACAGACGGCGATATTCGTTCCGTGGCAGCTGCGCGGCCGGCCACGACTAGCTTCCGCCGTTCGCGCTGAGTACCGCCAGATCTTCGATCCCTCGGTAGTGAATGCCGGTCATGCCGAGAGACCGTGCGGCGGAGACGTTTTCCGGCCGGTCGTCGATGAACACGCAGCGGTTCGGTGCGACACCGGCCGCTTCAGCAGCGATCTCGTAGATGCGCAAGTCCGGTTTCGCGATGCCGACGGCCGCACTGCTGATCACGGTGTCGGCGAAATCGGTGAGACGCATCCGGGCCAGATGGATGTCGAGGTTGTCCATCGCGTTGGTGACCAGGACCAGCGGGACGCGGGCGCGGACCTCTGTCAGCAGATCCCTGACCTGCTCATCGACCCAGAAGTCGACCGCGGCGAAGGCATCGACCGCCCGGACCGCATCGGGGTGACCGCCGAGCGCGGCGGTGATCGAAGCCAGCCACTGCTCGGCGGTGATCTGTCCGAGTATGGCCGGGCGGATCTGTTCCGGGGCGAAGGCGGTGGCCAGCACGGGCAGCCCGTAGTGCTCCTCGATGTCGCACTGACGGTCGTGGTCGAATTGACGGAGCACGCCATCCAGATCACACAGCACCGCTTCGAATCTCTGCATCGTCCCAGTCTGCCTGTGCCACGGGGCGACTCACAGCGATCACGCGGCGCCGGTATCGCCTGCCGCCGAGGACACGCCACGAAGCCGGGCCGGTGCGAGGTACCGGACTGGATCGGCCCACACATATCCGGTCACCGTCGGCATCGGGATCAGCGCTGCGTGCTCGCGATGTACGCGGTAGCGACGCGTTCCGCGGCGGCGGTTCCCGACGCGACGCAGGCGGGAACACCGACGCCGTGCAGGTAGGCGCCCGCTACCGCGATGCCGTCGAGGGGGGCGATAGCCGACTCGAGAGCCGCGATCCGCTCGGTATGGCCGGGGGCGTACTGCGGAAGGCCACCGGGCCACCGTTGGACGACCGCTTCGATCGGGGTGATCGGGATGCCGGTGACGGTGGACAGGTCCGCGACAGCCGCCGCGATGAGGTCGTCATCGGTCCAGGAGAGCGGCTTGTCGTCGCCGAGCCGGCCGAAGGAGGCGCGGACCAGCGCGACGTCACGCTCGGCCAGATGAGGCCATTTGCGACTGGACAGGGTGAACGCCTTGGCGCGCAGGGGTTCTCCGGTGGCGACGAGGATGCCGGAGTTGTCCGGTAGCGCGGTGTCGCGTGGCAGGGCCATCGCGACCAGCGCCGACGAGGACAGTTCGATGCCCGCGGCGGCTCGGGCGGCCTCGGGCGCCACGTAGTGCAGCAGGCGGGCGGTCACCGGGGCGGGCGTAGCGATGACGACACCTTCGACGGCGCCGATCGGGTCGACCACCCAGCCATGGGTTCCGCGGGCGATTCTGGTCGCGGCCGTGGTCGTGACGAAACGCGCGTCCGAAGCCTCGGTCAGTGCGGCCAGCAGGGCTCCGTAGCCGTCGCGCAGCCCACCGAATACCGGGTCCGAGCTGGGTGCGGGCATCGCCGCACCCACAGCCTCCGTAAGACTCGACGCGCCGTCGTCGAGCGCTGCGGCAAGAGTGGGTAACGCGGCGCGGACACCGATCGAAGCACTGATTCCCGCATAAACCCCGCCCAGCAACGGATCGACGCTCCGCTCGACCACCTGCCTGCCGAACCGGTCACCCACCAGAGTCTGCACGTCGATGTCGCAGCCTCGATCCCAGCGCAGCGGCCGCTCCGGCTCCGTGGCGACCCGGGCGAGCGTCGCATCGTCGACCAGCCCGCGCAGCGACTCGGCATCAGACGGAATCCCCATCAGGGTGCGCCCCGGCAACGGATGCGCCGACCCCTGCGCCCAGATCAGCGGCCGTTTCCCCGCGGGCCGCACCAACTGGTCGGCCAGGCCGAGTTCGCTCATCAACTCGATCACCTCGGGCCTGCGCCCCACGAAGGCCTCGGCGCCGAGATCTACTGGCCCCCCGGCCAATTCACGAGTGTGCAGCACGCCGCCGACCCGTCCGCTCTGCTCGAGCACGACGATGTCGGTGTCCTCCCCCAACCGCTGCCGCAACCGATAAGCCGCGACGAGCCCGCTGATTCCGCCCCCGATAACCGCGATCCGCATGTACCGACCGTAGCCGTGCGACACGTCGCCCGGTGCGACGCACCGGCTCCGATGTCGGCTGGGTCACCAGCGCGTCTGGTTCGTGAGCCGAAGCTACAGGGAGTGCACCAACTCGACCAGGGCGGTCAGCACGCCGGGATCGGTGTCGGGTAGCACGCCGTGGCCCAGGTTGAAGATGTGCCCGGTCGCACCGAGCGTGATCGCCTCGTCGGCTTCGCGCACGATCCGCCGCGTCTCGGCCTCGACAGCGTCGAACCCGGCGAACAGGATCGCGGGATCCAGATTGCCCTGCAAGCCTTTTCCGGCACCGACCCGGCGCACCGCATCGGTGAGCGGCACCCGCCAGTCGACACCGACCACATCGGCACCGGCCTCACCCATGGCACCCAGCAGTTCGCCTGTGCCGACGCCGAAGTGAATGCGCGGCACCCCGGCCGAGGCCACCTCGGCGAACACCCGCTCCGAATGCGGCAGCACGTACTCGCGGTAGTCGGCCAGCGAGAGCGCGCCCGCCCACGAATCGAACAGCTGCACCGCGTCGACCCCGGCCGACAACTGGGCCTGCAGGAACGCGATGGTGATGTCGGTCAGGGCGCCGAGCAGGGCGTGCCAAGTCTTCGGGTCGGCGTGCATCATCGCCTTGGTGCGCTCGTGCTGCTTGCTCGGCCCACCTTCCACCAGGTAGGAGGCGAGGGTGAACGGGGCGCCCGCGAAACCGATGAGCGGGGTGTCGCCGAGCGCGCCGGTGAGCAGTCGCACACCTTCGGTGACCGCGCCGACCTCTTCGGGGCGCAGCCGCGGCAGCGCGCGCACGTCGGCTTCGGTGCGCACCGGGGAGGCGATGACCGGGCCGACACCGGGCACGATGTCGAGGTCGATCCCCGCGGCCTTGAGCGGAACGACGATGTCGGAGAACAGGATTGCCGCGTCGACGCCGTGGCGGCGGATCGGCTGCATGGTGATCTCACACACCAGCTCCGGGTCGAAACACGACTCGAGCATGCCGATGCCCTTGCGCAGTTCCCGGTACTCCGGCAGCGACCGGCCGGCCTGACGCATGAACCACACCGGGCGCCTGCTGGGCGTCGCGCCGGTGGCGGCGGCCAGGAAAGGGGCATCGGTCAACCGGCGGCGGGTGTAAGTGCTCATCGCCGTTCATCCTAAGCGTCGAGCCCGCGGGAACCTCACGCCCCGGCGGGTGTGGGACCGACCACACGTTCCACCGGTCGAGTCATCGATACCCGCCGACCCCGCTCACATCGCACATCG
>NZ_JBHWZY010000754.1:0-3420 GCF_042727815.1 Nocardia sp. NPDC060220 | reverse complement strand
CGACCGAACCTACCTTCTGTCGCTGCAAGTTCGGCGCCCTGTGTTTCCCCGTCGCCATAGATCACCTTTCATCCTGGGGATTGGTCACACATATGACCTCCGACATTCGGACCGGTGCCCGACTCGGATGGGTCCGAAACGTCGGCAACCCGCAACAGCGGTCGGGGGAAAGGCAACTGGCACGAGAAAGGCCGGGTGGTTCGACGGAACCACCCGGCCTTCGTAGAGCTGTGTCAGCCGATCTTGCGCTGCTCCGCGGTGAGCGGTTCGGCGGTGGCGGGCGGCGCGCCCACGTCGGCCGCGAGTTCCTTGGCCTCCGCCTGATCGGCGTTGACCTCCTCGATCGCGAGCCGCGCGAAGATCCACTGCTCGGTCGCCGCCATCTGACCGCGGTTGCGGCCGAGGAACGACACGAACCAGCCGATCACCGTGACGATTCGGCTGCGATAGCCGACCAGGTAATACAGGTGCAGGGCGAGCCAGGCGAGCCAGGCGAGGAACCCGCTGAACTCGAGCTTGCCGATCTGGCAGACGGCGTCGAACCGCGAGATCGTGGCCATCGAGCCCTTGTTGAAGTACTTGAACGGCTTGCGCTCCTGCGGCGTCTGACCGTGCAGCCCGGCCTTGATCGCCTTGGCCGCGTAGGTCGAACCCTGAATGGCCCCCTGTGCCTGCCCCGGCACACCGGGCACCGACATCAGGTCGCCGACCACGAACACGTTCGGATGGCCCTTGACGGTGAGGTCGGGCTCCACGATGACGCGCCCCGCCCGGTCCACCTCGGTGCCCTCGGATCGCTCGGCGATCATCTTGCCCAGCGGGCTGGCCTGCACGCCCGCCGACCACACCTTGCACACGGCCTCGATGCGGCGGGTGCTGCCGTCGGCGTCCTTGACGATCACGCCGTGCGCGTCGACATCGGTCACCATGGCGTTGAGCTGGATCTCCACACCCATCTTCTCGAGCCGCTTGGCCGCCTTGGCGCCCAGCTTGGGACCCATCGGGCCGAGCACCGCGCCGGCGCCCTCGAGCAGGATGACGCGCGCGTCGCGGGGATCGATGGTGCGGAAGGTGCCGTCGAGGGTCCGGTCGGCGAGCTCGGCGATCTGCCCCGCCAGCTCCACCCCGGTCGGGCCCGCGCCGACGACGATGAACGTCATCAGCCGGTCACGCTCTTCCTGGGTGGTGGCCAGCTCCGCCTGTTCGAAGGAGCCGAGGATGCGCGCGCGCAACTCGAGCGCGTCGTCGATGGTCTTCATGCCGGGCGCGTAAGTGGCGAAGTGGTCGTTGCCGAAGTACGACTGCTGGGCGCCGGTGGCGACGATCAGGCTGTCGTAGGTGGTTTCGGTGTCGCGGTTGAGTAGTCGCGAGGTGACCTTCTTGTTCGCCAGGTCCACGTCGACGACGTCACCGAGCAGCACCTGCGCGTTCTTCTGCTTGCGCAGCACCAGCCGCGTGGCCGGGGCGATCTCGCCGGTCGAGAGGATGCCGGTGGCCACCTGGTACAGCAGCGGCTGGAACAGGTGGGTCGACGTTTTCGAGATGAGCGTGACGTCGACATCGGCTCGGCGCAGGTGCCGGGTGCCGAACAAACCGCCGAACCCGGAACCGATCACCACTACGTGGTGCCGCTTCCCGACAGACTCAGTGCTCATCGTCGCGCTCCTCGACAGACTGGGGTGGGCCCCGCGGTGGTAATGACAGGGGTAACCGTAGTCGGCTCCGGTTGTGACGTCGCAACAAGAACCCGATCGCGGCGTGTGACGCGGTATCTCATCGAAACGACACGATCGACAATACGGGATGCGCCGAGTCAGCGACCTGCGAGAAGGATCTCGGCGACCCGGGTGTCGGTCTCGGCGCCGTCGGTGTATCCGCCTGCTCCGCCGAGCGCGTTCATGATCGACAGGGTGTACCGCTCACCGGCGCCCGCGACGCCGACCGAGTTGACCACCCAGCCGTCGGCTTCGGCCGACCAGCCGTTCTTCAGGCCGGGTCGCATCGAGGCACCCGCGCCCCACACGCCCCAGTGCTGATTGGAGTCGACCGAGCGCATCCGGTCGAGCAGGTAGGCGAGATCGTCGGGGTGCATGGTGTCGAGGATGGTGTTCATCAGCCGATCCAGGTCGGCGGCCGTGCACTTCTGGAACGACCAGTCCGGGAACAGCGCGGTCGTGGTCGGCTGCGGGATCAGGCTGACCATGCCGTAGGCGCGGAACGCGTTGTTGTAGGCCATCCGGTCGAAGCCGATGTACTTCTGCCACAGCACGTCGGTGGCGTGGTCGTTGGAGGTGGCAAGCATCGCTTCGATGTTGAAGCGGTCGTCGGGGGACAGGCCGATGGCGCCGACGCGGGCCCGGTTGAGCAGGTCGGCGGCGATGGCCAGCTTGATCGTGGATGCGGTCCAGACCTGGTTCTCGGCGTGTTCGTTGGCGTAGATGCCACCGGTCTTGCGGTCACGCAGCACGTAGCCGACCACACCGGGACGGCCGGCGAGATAGGCGTCGGCCCGGGCGATCCGGGAGCTCAGGTCGGCGTCGAATCCAGGCACCGACACCTGGGTCAGCGCGGGCGGCGCGGCATGAGCCGGGCCGGTGAGAACAGGGACGCCCGGAGTGAGGGCGGCCGCGGCGGCGAGGAGGCAGGCAGTTGCTGCGACTCGGGAAACGACACGGGTGGAGGGGGAACGGTCACGCACGATGGACCACATTCGCACACCGGGCGCCGCAATGCACTACTTCACCCCAAATCCGGCATCAGGCGCGACAACTCTGCCGAGACGCACGGTTGCCGTCTCTCAGGGTTGTTGCGGCACAGCGCAATTGCTGTCAGTGATGTGCGGCGTGCGGAGTGGCGATGGTGCAGCCGTTGAGGCGATGGCAGTGCTCGAACGCTTCGCCGTGCCGGTCCAGCGGCCACGAATGCAGCACCTGATCAGGCCCGTAGCGCCGGGAATTGATCAGCTCCCAGCGCGCGCCCACTCGACGGACGATGAAGCCGCCACCGGGAACCAGGGGAAACACCTGCGCGATCATGAAACGAAACCAGCCTTTCGCCCGCGGCCGTACTGTCCCACCCGAACCGCCACGATCCCACGCCCGGCGCCGAGGGTGCCGCAGGCGGGGCCGGGACATCTTGCGGTGTGGCGTATTTCACTAGCCCGGTGCAGTGGTGGTCGCGGGGCCGCGCGATTGCGGGTCGGTCGCTGGGCGTATAAACAACGGATGCCGTTGCACCTCCATCGCGCCGAACGCGCCGACGCGCTGGCCGACGGACTGGGGCGTTTGCTGGGTGAGATTCCCGCCGATCCTTTCGCCACGGAAGTGGTCGCGGTTCCGGCCAAGGGGGTGGGCGCTGATCATCGTCGGCATCCTGGTGGGCCCCGGCGCCCGGACGCCCTCCGGCGTCCCCGTCGTCGTA
>NZ_JBHWZY010000753.1:0-3420 GCF_042727815.1 Nocardia sp. NPDC060220 | reverse complement strand
GCTTTCCCACCCGGCGACCTCGCTGAAGTCGCCGAGAATCACCACCGGAAACGGCCACCGCCCCGGTGCTTCGGGCACCATCCGTCCCAGCATGCCGTCACGGTCGAGGGGCAGGTCGGCGAACTGCTCGGGCGGTGTGAGCGCGACATCGCGCAGCATCGGGCGCTGTTCCTCGAAAGCCCTGCCCGCCAGCGTTGTCAGGGCGGCGAGGTCGGGCGAGGTGTGCCCGGCCATGACCGTGACGACGAACGAGTCCACGGACATCGTCGCCGCCAGCGTCGGAACCGTCGGACGCCAGTGCGCGCGAGCCGCCGGGTGCCCGGGGATCGTGACAGCCACATTGTCCGGGCTCACCGCCGCGTCGGCGGAGTCGATCTCCTGCGCGGCCAGTCCCGCGGCTGCCGCATCGGGAAATCGCAGCAGCGTGAGCTGCAGAATCCGGCTGCTGCCGATCGAGAATTCGGTGGAAGCATCGGTGGCGCCGACGGTGTAGCCGGCCAGCATGCCGTGACGCTCCAGGACCGCGCGCACCGGATTGGCCAGCAGCGCCGCCGCTTTCGCGGCGGTCGGCAGGGGGTCCGAACCCGATCGTGAGCGGGGCACGGTCAGCGCCGGGTCGACCCTGGCCGGATTGGCGATGGCCTCGCCGAGCCGAACCGATTCGACCACGCGCCCGTGATACTCGCTGCCGCGTTCGGGCGCGCGCAGCGGGAAGCGGCTGTAGGGGCCGACATCGAGGGTGGCGGGATCCGGCACGGGCATTGGATCACCGGTCATCGCGCAGCCCGAGACCGCGGCGAGGATCACAGCGAGCGCGAGAGCCAGGGGTGCGAGTCTCACAGCGGTGCCTCCGTCCACCAGGCGGCCCGCAGCTCGGTGCCGTCCCGCGCGCCGGTGACGACGATGTAGCAGAAGCTGCGGTCGGGATCGTCGAAGTACAGCCGCAGGTAACCCGTCAGCTGCGGGGCCTTGTAGAGGTCGAGATAGGTTCCCCAGTGCAGGTTTCCGTGACTCGACGGCCTGGTCCACTGTTCGTCGCCCTCGGCGCGATCGTAGGTGGGCGGCGGGGCGATCGGGGTGCGGTCGGCGTTGCACACGAGTTCGATCGTCTGCACCGGTTCACGATTGCCGAAACACATGATCCGGCCGGTCGGGACGAAGACGTCGACGGGCAGGTCCCGTAGCTGTGCGTCGGAGGGCCTGCACCCCCACATCTCCTGGTACCCGGTCCCGAACTGTGAGGCAGGCAGCAACTCCGGAAATGCCTGCGCGACATAGGTGTACGCACCCCAGGACACCGGGTCGACCGCGGTTTGCGGTCCGAGCGCGATCGCGGTCGGCGCGTGTTCGGTGGAACCGGTTCGGCTGACACCGAGCACCGCGGCCGTCAACGCGATCAGGACAGCGGCGGCCAGCGCGCCGTAGACGAGCGGGCGCCGCCGGACGGGAGCCCGGACCGCTGCCAGCCGGACCGTCCCCTGCGCGGCGGCCGACGCGGCAGCGGCCAAGGCGCCACAGGTCGGATACCGGTCGCCGGGGTTCTTCGCGAGCGCGGTCGCGATCACCTGGTCGAATCCGGGTGGGAGCCCGGGCTTGTCGAGGGCCGGCGGGGCTTCGTTCAGATGGGCGTACATGACCGCGGCCGGGGTGTCGCGGGGGAACGGCACCGACCCCGTCAGTAGTTCGTAGAGCACGCAGCCCAGCGCGTACACGTCGGATCGGTGATCGATCGCCCCGCCGTTGATCTGCTCGGGTGCGGCATAGGCCAGGGTCGCGCTGAGCCCGGCGCCGGTCGAATCCGTGGGCGCGTCGGCGGGTCTGGCGATGCCGAAGTCGGTGATCAGCACCCGGTCGGGGCGGCCGTCCTGTTCGGCGACAAGGATATTGGCCGGTTTCACGTCGCGGTGCAGCACACCTTTGCGATGCAGCAGGTCGAGTCCCTTGGCGGCCTCGGCGACGATCCTGACCGTCCGCTCCAGCGGCAGCGCGCCCGGTCCACGGCGGATCAGCTGGGCGAGGTCGACACCGTCGACATACTGCATCGCGATCCACAACCGGCCGCCGTGCTGACCGCGATCGCGCACCGCGACCAGGTTGGGGTGGTTGAGCCGGGCCGCGATCGTGGCCTCACGCAGGAAGCGCTCACGGAACACCGCATCGCCGGAGTGCCTGTCGGACAGCACTTTCAGCGCGTCCTTGCGCGGTAGCCGCGGATGCTGGGCCAGGTAGACCGTGCCCATACCGCCCATGCCGAGGCGCCGCTCGAGGCGGTACCCGGCGAAATCCATGCCCTCAGAAACAGTCAACCGTCGTGCTTCCCGAACCTATCGGCGCCGGGACCCTTCCGGCGCAAGTCGACCGACCCGTGGCCGACCGGCCGACTATAACCCGACTGGCGGTTGGGTTACCGGGGGACAGTCGAGCTACCGGTCCACCCGGTAGTCGACAAGCAAGACAGCGGTTTACGACGCGGCACAGGACATCGTGCCCTGCCCGCTGACGTTCGATCACGATCATCGGAAGCCCTCCTCGCCACGCCGACGCGAAGCGCCTGCTGCATGGTTAGACGAGACGACCGAAGCGAATTCATCGCTGGCCCGATCCGACCGGTCGCAGCCCCACCTCGGCACTCGGGCTACTCGGCAAAGGTATCGCGCCAGTGTGGATTCGGTGCGAACGAGAACGAGTACAGGTTGCTCTGTACGTCGACCGCCGCGCCGGGGTAGTCGTTGTCACGCCACACACCGCCCACCTCACCGGCGCGTTCGAGCAGGACGACATCGGCGAATCCCGCCTGCCGCAGTCGCACGGCGGCGGCGATCCCGCCGAAGCCGGTGCCGACGATCGCGACATGATTGTGGGGGATGGGAGCACCGTGGGGGTCAGCGTGCTCCCGGGTGGTGGTCGATGACATCACTTGGCGGCCAGCCACTTCGAGTAGCTGCGCAGTGCGCGGGTTTGCACGCGCTGGTCGGCCAGCATGGCCAGCGCAGGGCTGACATCGATCGCGGGATCGGCGCCGGTGGCCATGCGCCGCATCTGGTAGCGGACCATCGCCATCTCGGTCGCCGAAGCCAGCGCCTTGTCCGTCCAGGTCACCGCTTTCATGGTCCTGGGGGCTTCGCGTCCCTCGCGCCAGCGGTGAGGCAGATCGGGCGTGACCGCGAGTGCTGTCGCCATGCCGATCAGCGCGACCTTGTTGTCCAACACTCGTTCGGCGGTGTCCCGGCGCGAGATGCCGCCGGTCAGCATGAGCGGTAGGGCGCTGGTCGCGGCCAGTTCCGCGGCCAGTTCGAGGAAGTACGCTTCGCGTGCGGCGGTGCGTCCGTCGGCGGGTCGGCCCGACATCGCGGGGCTCTCGTAGCTGCCACCCGATACCTCGACCAGGTCGACACCGAGCGAAGCGAGCATGCCGATCAC
>NZ_JBHWZY010000752.1:0-3436 GCF_042727815.1 Nocardia sp. NPDC060220 | reverse complement strand
ACCCCGACGGCTCCCTGGCCCGGCGCTTCGGCGTCCTCGCCATGCTCCTGTGCCTCGCGGTCGGTATCGTCGCGACGCTGCGCCGCGGTCGGATCCCGGCGACCGCGCGTGGCCCGGTGACCCGAATCCTCGCCGTCGTCTTCATGGCACTGCTGCTGATGATGTTCACCCCCACCAAGTGGACGCATCATTTCGGCGTCTACGGGGGCCTGGCGGCTGCACTCGCCGCGATCACGGCAATGGCGCTGGTCCGCGTCGGCCGGAACTATCTGCGAACACTGTTCGCCGCCGCGGTGCTGTTGCTGCTCGCCGTGAGCTTCACCGGCTCCAACGGGTGGTGGTACGTCTCCGGCTACGGGGTCCCGTGGCCCGACCGCGCCCCCACGCTCGGCGGGATCGAGGTGTCGACCCTCTTCCTCGCCGCGACGGCCGCAACCCTCCTCGCGGCCCTGTTCCAGTACTACCGTGCAGGCATCGAGCCCTCGGCCGTAGGAGACGGTGCCGATGGCCTCCGCGACCCGGGCGATGACGACGGTGGCACCGGTGATCACGGAACCGACGGCGATGCCGCCGGTTCTGACACGAGTCGAGTACTCGAACGCGGAAGCAGCGTGCAGCGGAAGTCCGGTGGCGGTATCGGTCGCCGCAGGCCGAATCGCAAGATCCCGGCTGTCGCACCACTGACCGTTGCCGCAGCGGCCATGGTGCTGTTCGAAGTGGGTTCACTTGCCGCGGCGGCTGTTTCGCAGTACCCGGCCTATTCGGTCGGGCTGTCGAATCTGCGCGCGCTGACGGGTGACCGGTGCGCGATGGCCGATGACGTTCTCGTCGAGACGAATACCGCCGACTCCCTGCTGACCCCGTACAGCGGCACCGTCGCCGACGGGCTGGCCGCCGAGAACACCGGCTTCACCCCGAACGGTGTCGGAAGCCTCGCCCCCGATCCCGGTCCCGGCCAATCCTCCGCCCCACCTTCGGGTTCCGGCCCCAGCCCCAGCGGAAGCGGACCCGGCGGCCCAGGCCCCGGCGGAGGCGCACCCGGCAGCTCAGGCCCCGGCGGTGCGAGCCCCGGTGGCTCAGCACCTGGTGGGGGCACTTCTCCAGGTGGCGTGAACGGGACGCCGGGCAGCAACGGCGGCTCTGCCGAGGCACCACCGAGCGGTCCGAACGCGGGACCACCCGGCGCGTCCGGTCCTGCCGTGGCCGGCGTGAACGGCAGCACGGCGGCATTGCCGTTCGGTCTCGCCCCCGAACGAACACCGGTACTCGGCAGTTACTCGACCGGCGAACCACAGCGAACGCAGTTGACGACGCAGTGGTATCGGCTGGATCTGGCCGCCGCACAGCAGAATCCGGTGTACCGGGTGATGATCCTGACGGTGGCCGGTCGGATCGAGTCCACGGCGCCCGACGGCTCACGCATGCCAGGGCAGCGCTTGCGAGTGGAGTTCGCTCGTAGGGCCGAGGACGGAACCACCATCGCCCTGGGCGATGCGGTCCCGCCGACGGTTGGTGGCGCTCCGGGCTGGCGGAACCTCCCGATCGCGCTGGATCGAGTTCCTGTGGGCACCACTGCCGTTCGTCTCGTCGCCGACGCGGCGGAGCCCGACCCCATGCAGTGGCTCGCGATCACCCCACCGCGCCTGCCGAAACTGTCGAGCCTGAACACCGTCGTCGGCAGCACCGACCCGGTCCTCGCGGATTGGCATGTGGGACTGGCTTTCCCGTGCCAGCGTCCGTTCGACCACCACACCGGTGTCGCGGAGATGCCGATCTGGCGAATCCAGCCCGACAAGCTCAACGCCCAGGTCTCCGAGACCTGGCAGGGCGACACCGGCGGCGGCCCCCTCGGCTGGACCGGCATGCTCATGCAGTCACGCACCATTCCGGCTTATCTGGCCGAGGACTGGACCCGCGACTGGGGCGAGCTCCAACGCCTCACCCGCACCGTCGCCGCACCACCGGCGGACATCACCGTGCGCACCGAGCTCCGCTGGGGCCTGACGAACGAAACCCCGATCAAAACCAGCTGACCCCCGCAAACGCGAACCGCCGCTACCCGAGCACGGGTAGCGGCGGTTTCGGTTGTGGCAGAGGCTACTTCGGCGGTTCACCACCGGCGGGCGGGCCACCGGCCGGAGGCCCGTCGACGGGCGGTGCGCCACCGGCGGGCGGGGTCGCGCCCGCGGGCAGCGGCTTGCCGATGTTGCGCGCCATGTCGGGCATCAGCCGGATGGCGACCTGTTCCCAGGTGCCCCAGTTGTGGATGCCGATGTCGGGGAAGTCGTAGCTGACGTTCTCGTAACCCAGTGCGGTCACCCGATTCTCGAACGAGCGGGTGTTGGCCAGGGCGATCGCCTCCAGTGGCATGCCCTGGGTGATCGCGTCGACCGAGGACAGGTCCTGGTCGGCGGGCTTGGCGCTCCCCGCGGAGACGTAGAGGCGGGTGTTGTTGGCGATCAACTTCTCGACGAACCCGTACGGGTCCATCCGCTTCCACTTCTCACTGCCCGCGGGCGCCATCGCCTCGATGTTGTACCCACCGCTGGCGATCATCGCCCCGCCGAGCGCCTCGCGCATGCCGGGCATCGACATGTGCAGGTAGCCCGACAGCGACCCCGCGTAGGTGAACTGCTCGGGGTGGTAAGCCGCCATCAGCATCGCCGCGCTACCGCCGCTGGACAGGCCGACCACACCGTTGCGGGTCGCGCTGAAGCCCAGCCGGGACTTCATCGCCTCCGGCAGCGTCTTGGTGATGAAGGTTTCCCACTGGTAGGTGTTGACCTTGCCCTGGGTGTCCTCCCAGCCGCCGATCGCCGAACCGGAGTCGGCGCTGGGCAGCATCGACCCGTCGGGGTTGACGCCGAAGAAGTTGCTCGGCTGCTCCCAGTCGGCGTAGAAGCTGGACTGCCCGCCGACCGGCATCACGACGTTGATGTTGAACTTGGCCATCTGTGCCGGGATGGTGGTGTGCTTCTCCCACCCGTTCAGGTCGTCCTCGGCGCGTTCGCCGTCGAGCAGGTAGACCACCCGATCGGTGTTGCCGTCGGCCGCGCGGATGATCCTGGTGTTGATCTCCCCCATCGACGTATCCACCCGGAAGTCGATCGCGGACGGGTCGGCATCGGCGGCGGCAGGCGCGACGGAGGCGCCGAACGGCACCACCACCACGACGGCGCCTGCCATCACTCGCCGAAGAACTGTTCTTACCCCACGCATGATCGGTGTTCTGACCTTCCCGTCTGTGCGGCCTCGCCGCTTCCCCACTCGACCCGCCGCGGTACTGCACCTGCGCGCGGGGCCCTGTCGGGCAGCATAGCGCGCACCCGATCCCAGGGGTACATCGAATTGTGAAGTGGGGCAGCCCGCTTCGTGCGTCCGCTCCGAACTGCGGATTCTCGGCGAGGGGCGACGTCGGCGGAGCGCTACCCTGGGC
>NZ_JBHWZY010000751.1:0-3441 GCF_042727815.1 Nocardia sp. NPDC060220 | reverse complement strand
CTATTGGGCACAGTTGCGCTACGCGATGCGCCTACTCGGCGATCCCGCACCCGCTGCGGTATACGACAGGACACCGCTCGACTTCCTCGCATATCTGGCAGCCATCGGCGTCGATGCGGAAGCCGGGATCGACGAAACCGCCATACGCACCGCACTGACCTCCCTCGATCTGCTGGTGATTGTTCCCATCACTGCCGAGACCGAACGTGTACTACCCACACCGGAACTGACCGGGCTCCGGCGCAGCGTGAATGATGCTCTGCTGGAACTGGTTTACGTCGACGACATGCAGTTACTCGAAGACGTGCCCATCCTCGAGCCGGCCTGCCCACTTGACCAGCGCGGCCATGCGGTTCTGAACGCACTGACATACTGATCTGCAGATTCTCGTGCGATCGGTGGTGTGAGTTTCAGCTCGTACGCGAAGGCACATCTTCCTCGCGATCCTCTCGAAAACGACCTCTCGACTGCATCAGTTCGAGCGCCACAGCCGCGACCGGCTTGATACGCCTAGGCCACCCCGAAGCGACGAACTCCTCATCGGACGAAATCCGAGGTGTCGCAGCACAGGCCTCGAGGAGTGCTCGCTGCACCTTGTCGAGCGCGGTCACCTCTGCCGGTGTGAACGTCGACCATTCGCGCCATCGCCAGGCTCCGTCGTCGTCGATCGTGTCGAAGAACTCGTTGACGTAATCCCCGTACCCCCATCTACGAACACCCTCGTCCCCCTCGACGAGTGTCTCCAGTGCCTCTATCGCGCGGTTTCGCAGTCGCTGCTCGACAACGCGCTCGCTCGGCCGGTCCTGGTCGCCCACGCTCGTGATGCTAGCGGCCAGAAGCACGCTCATGCCGCGACCCGCGCGACCCCGACGTCCGCGGTCCCAGCCGATTAACGCACTCACCTACCGATGAGCGTCCGGCTGGGCGGCGTCGCAGAGGGCCTCCACCTTTGCGGGATGGGCGAGCGCTGGATACATTGACGCCGTGATTCTTTCAACTGGGAAGGGCGTCGTGCGCCTCAGTCGGTGATCCCCCGCAGGGCCCAGGCCCCCGACGCGCGCCGCCGTGCGGGTGCTGGGTCGATCACCCGAGATCGGAAGCGCTTGCAGCGCAACCGATTGACAGCTATCAGCGAGATCGGGTTCGACTATCGGCCAGGACCACCCGGCCCCACCGACGTCCCCCAGATCATGCCCCGCATCGATACCATCCCTCTGACCGATCTCATCGACACCTTCGAAATCAGCGCCGACCTGGAGCCTGTGGGCGGCCGTTACGGTGGCCTCGTCCCCCTGTTCGTCCGGTTCGAGTCAGCGGAGGAGCATTTTCACGGTTCCTCTCCCCTCACCATGGGACAGAAGACTCCTGTACTTGCTTGCAGTTGCGGGGATTTCGGCTGCTGGCCGCTGCTGACGCGCATAATCTCGACCGGCGACCTTGTCGTGTGGGACCACTTCGAACAGCCGTATCGCACCACTCGTGACTGCGCCGCATTCGGCCCATTTCTGTTCGACCGCAATCAGTACGACAAAGCTGTCCAGAGCCTCGACGCCGCAATCGCCGCCCCTGTTCCAACGTCTCGATGACCTCGGAATGAGTCATCGCAGGAACAACTCTCGAAACGTCGACCAGGAGAGTGCACTTCGTCAATCCTCGCAACCATCAGACGGTGAATTCGGAGAGCGTGATGGTCGGACGGCTGTTCGGGTTTGCCAGGCGGGTGCTCATCCTGCTTGCCTGGCGGTCCCACCACCTCCGCGCCGCCGAGCCCTATCAGGGTCGATGGAGAGCCGAATGCCCTTGTACACCACCGTGTTCGGCGAATCATCGTCGTTGTCCGGGTCGCCGGAATCCGCAGGATCCGGCAGTTCCGCGATCTCCTCGATGACGATCTGCGCTCGCGCCGCACCGGGATCGAACATCTCCTGAAATGGCCCGACGAACGCCCCTCCCAGACCGCGGTGCTTCGCCCGAACAGCCGCCCACCCCAACAGCGCCACCGGACCGATGGTGACGATCAGCAGTAGCAAGTCCCCACCCATGCTTACGAGCGTACCGATGAGATCGTTCACTCCACTCAGGACGCAATTCGGTGCCCGCGGTTGCCCTGCCGGCCCGTGGACCCGTCGCGACCGTTCGATCTGGAGACAGATCGTCGATTGTCGACCTCGCAACGCTTGTCCCGGCGTTAGCACTTCCGCCCGAACTGATCTGACGACAGGAGCGGCTGAACGAACACAGAAGTCTGCTCGTCCAGCAGGCGGCGGATCTCATCGTCCGGGTACGGGGTGCTCCGGCTCGTCTGCTGGAACGCGAGCATGAACGCGGACATCGCCGCAGCGACCGGCGCCTGCCGGGTGAGAACCGCGGCGGCCCCCTCGGATATCCCCTCCGGCGGCGCACCCGCCGCGATGGCGCGCACCATCTCGATGCGTTCGGCCCGGTCGTCCCGCCGGAGCCCGTACAGAGCGGTGAGCAGCCAGTTCACCAAATAGGTTGCGGTGAAGCCGCGGTCATAGCTCTGGTTCCGGTCGAAGAACGCGGCTTCCTGCGGTGAGAGGTCGAACCCGGAGGAGAGCGCGAGGCCGTAATCTGCGAAGTAGAGGCGTCGACCGTCGGTCAGGATGTTCTGGAAGTGCGCGTCGAGGTGCAGGAGCCCACGGCCGTTCATGAAGGCGGTGGCGGCGGCCAACTCGCGGTCCACCATGGCGCAGGCCCGGTCAGTGGCCTCATCGCCCGCCTCGATCTGGGCATTCAGCCACTCGTGCAGGGTCTGCGGAATGTACTCCAGGAACAGCGCGATACTCGCCGAAGAGTCCCGAACGGCCTCGATCCGATGGCGTATCCGGGGTCGGTCATCCCAGTAGGCGACGGCGCGATCGATGTCGGCGAGCTCGTCCGACAGCGGCGTCGTGTCCGGCAGCACCCGCCAGTGGTACATCAGCGGGAACCCCTCGCGTTCGGCAGCGAGCACCCAGTTCGTCGTCATGGTGTGCACGGCGAGCTCGCGCCAAGCTCCGAAGCCCGCCCCACCGATGAGGCCGACACCGTAGTGGTAGAACTGCGGCACATCGAACAGGTTCGCCGTCGACCGGACGTTCTCCGGCTGCCGTTCCAGATCGGTGAGGGGCACTCGCTTCACGAAAACCGGAGCTCCGGCGATCTCCAGCAGCGCTGACTTCCCGCCGATACCGGAACCGATCGGCACGGCCGCATCCACGAGCTCGCCCAACGCATGATCGCTGTGCAGTGCCAGCGCAGTAGAGACGGCGCCGTGGACGCGCAGGCGCTCCGTGCGCGACATGTCAAGGGGCGCCGCAGCATCGCGGGACTCTCGGCCACGTATCACCACGTCCGCCCCTCCCCCAGCCGCACTTGCGATTCCGCGGCAATCAACAGTCAGCCTATCGCGGTCTCAACCTGTCGAACTCTGAGCAGGGT